>JBGUGW010000277.1:0-14980 GCA_045111695.1 Candidatus Cryptobacteroides sp.
TCCGATTCATCAGTTATATCCGGAGAGTCATAGTCTATAGGTTCTCCAACCTTATAATAGATGTCTGCATTGTATTCTTCAATGAAATGATGATAGCAGTTTGGAGAATGGTTGACAGGGACTATGGTCTTCGCCCTAATAATCTCTCTACCTGGAATTTCAACGGAAAGGGTATATGTAGTGTTCTGGCCTATCAAGAGGGGATATGAGACTTTCTGACCTATCAGAATCTCCGGTCCAGCCTCATATTTGGAATCACCGACGTATTTGAATTCGATTTCGCGTATCAGACCTTCCGATGCTTCCATTCGCACCGTTGCATTCTCGACCGGGATATACTCCGACATGGACTTGCCTTTCACGTACTGCAAATACAATGTCTGTTTCCCCCAACCTGCCTCCAGCACACAATTAACCATCACAGGCAGATCGTCCTCGCCGGGATCCATGACGATGGATTCGACACAACCCGTCAGGACCATCGCTAAACCCAACAGAAAGAGTTTTTTAATTATCATCATACTTAAGAATTCACCGTTGTCCTATCTGTCTCTGTAAATCCATCGCCCCCGTACGAACAACACTGTTCAATGCATATGACTCAAAAAAACAAAAAAAGTACTACTCACAAATAAAAAAAGGGAGCAAAACTATCATTTTCACTCCCATTTGGCGAAAAAAGAGGAAAACGGGAGCGAAAAACCTGTTTTCAATCCCGTTTTGACAAAATAGCGCGAAAAAACACGATGAATCCGCGCTTTTTGACGAAAAACAGGAAAAAGCGCGGAAAACAACGAAAAATCCGCGCCGGTAAAGCGCGGATCTATGTTGATTGCTAGTCGCCGGCTTCCTTGAGGCGCTCGGCGTTCTCGGCGACCTGGAGGGCATCGATGCACTCCTGAATGTCACCGTCCATGAAGACGGGGAGATTGTACATGCTCCAGTTGATGCGGTGGTCGGTGACGCGGCCTTGAGGATAGTTGTAGGTGCGGATCTTGGCGGAGCGGTCGCCGGTGGAGACCATGGTCTTGCGTTTGGCGGCAATGCCGTCGAGATACTTCTGGTGCTCCATGTTGTAGAGACGGGTACGGAGCTCCTCCATGGCGCGGTCAAGATTCTTGAGCTGCGAGCGCTCTTCCTGGCACTGGACCACGATGCCCGAAGGGATGTGGGTCAGGCGCACGGCGGAATAGGTCGTGTTGACGCCCTGGCCGCCGGGGCCGGACGAGCAGAAGAGGTCCTTGCGGATGTCGTTGGGATCGAGCTCGATGTCGAACTCGCCTGCTTCCGGGAATACCGCCACGGAAGCGGCCGAAGTCTGGATGCGGCCCTGGGTCTCGGTCTGGGGCACACGCTGCACGCGGTGCACTCCGGACTCGTATTTCATCACTCCATAGACTCCGTCATTGCCAGAAAGCTTGAAGACTATCTGCTTGAAACCGCCGGAAGTACCGGGAGCCTGGTCGGTGACCTCGAGCTTCCAACCGCGCGACTCGGCGAACTTGGAATACATGCGGAAAAGGTCGCCGGCGAAGATCGCGGCTTCGTCGCCGCCGGTGCCGCCGCGGATTTCGACCATGGCATTCTTCGAGTCGTCGGGGTCAGCCGGAATGAGCAGGAGCTTGATGTTCTGCTCCATCTCCGGGATCCTGGGCTCGATGTCGTTGATCTCGTCACGGGCCATCTCGCGGAGGTCGTCATCCTTCTCGTTGATGAGGATGTCCTTGGCCGATGCGAGCTCTTCGAGCATCATCTTGTACTCGAGACCGGCCTTGATGATGGGCTCCAGCTGCTTGTAGTCCTTGTTCAGCTGGACATAGCGCTTCATATCCGACATCACGTCCGGACTGGCGAGCTGGTCCTGCAAGGACTGGTACTTGTCCTGCAGCGAGAGGACTTTTTCAAGCAATGTATTCTCTGCCATAATACTGGTAAATTAATCAATGGTTTTCACATAACAGCGACGCCTCATGAAAGGCTCGTTGTCATAGCTGTTCCAGATGTTGACCGCACTGTTGGTCTCGATCTGGGGGTTGGTGATGGCGTGGATGTTGCCTATCTTCTTGGCCTTCACCGACATGTCGCGGTAGTAAACCGCCGACACGCCCTTGTTCTGCCACTCCGGTACGGCACCGTTGACCATGAGGTCACAGGTCTCGTAGTCGTGCAGGGCACGCAGCAGGTGGATCCACCCGAAGGGGAACAACCTTCCCTTGGCCTTCTGCAGGGCCTTGGAGATGGACGGGAACGAGATGCCGAACGCTACGAGATTGTCGTTCTCGTCGAGCAGGATGGTGCTGGTCTTGTCCGAAACGAACTTCAGTGTACTCTTGGCCTCCTCCTCGATCTCTTCCTCGGTGAAAGGTATGAAATTGTACACCGCGGACGAGAAACTCTCGTTGTAAACCTTGAAGAAATAGCGGACCTTCTCGGGATCCTTCTTCAACTCGTCCATACTGCCCATATGCAGGTTGTAGCGCTGCATCACTATGTTCGCTACGCGCTCGGTCTTCTCCGGTATGTCATGGCTGGCGGCCACGTCGTACTGCACCCAGTCGCACTCTTTCGTAAACCCTAGCTTTGTCACCAGGTCGTTGTAGTACGGGTAGTTGTAGAGGCAGTTGAAAGGCGGGATGTTCTCGAATCCTTCCACCAGCATGCCCTGCTTGCCCAGAGTGTTGTAGTAAAGCGGTCCGTGGATCTCGGTCATGCCCTCGGACTTCGCCCATGCCTCGGCGGTGCCGAGGAGCAGGCGCGCGACCTCGATGTCGTCGATGGTGTCGAACCAGCCGAAACGGGCGCGCTTCTTGTCATAGAGCGCGTTGTAGCGGGGATTGATCATGCCGCATATGCGGCCTACGACCTTCTTCCCGTCCATCACCATCCACATGCGGCGCTTGCAGTAGCTCAGCGTCGAGACTTTGGTCAGCGAATGGACCTGGTCCGAGCGGAGTGCCGGGACATACTGCGGGCAATCCTTGTACAGGAGTTCCGGAAACTTGATGAACTTCATCAGGTCCCTCCGGGACTTTACTTCCACTATGGTATAAGGCATAAAACTATTCAGGTTTTGGTACTTTCAACCTGCAAAGATAATAAAATCCCGTTATATTCCCACAATCCGGCGGATGGCGACCTGGGCGCAGACGGCGCCGAAGACGGAGGGAAGATAGGATACCGTGCCCACCTGGGATTTCTTGTTGCGGCTCTCCTCAAGCACCACTGAAGAACGCCGGGGCTCCTCGACGGAGAATACCGCATCGAAGCCCGTGAAGATGCCGAGCTTGTGCAGGCGCTTGCGGAGCATGTGCGCGAGCGGGCACATGCGCGTCTGCGCTATGTCCGCGACACGCACGGCTGTGGCGTCGAGTTTGGCGCCTGCGCCCATCGACGACACCATCGGCACTCCCCTCCCCAGGCAGTACTGGATAAGGCAGATCTTGGGACTTAATGTATCGATGGCATCGACCAGGAAGTCTATCCTGTGTGAATCAAGAAGGAATGCTATATTCTCTTCGGTGATATACTCCTCGACAGTGACGAGGTCGATTTCCGGATTGATGTCGGTCAGGCGCTCCCGGAGCACTTCGCATTTTGGACGGCCGACAGTGGATGACAGGGCAAGGATCTGGCGGTTGCGGTTGGTCTCGGACACCTCGTCCGAGTCGAGCGCCAGCAGGTGGCCTACGCCGGCACGGGCCAGCGCTTCGGCTGCGAAGCCGCCGACGCCGCCGACGCCGATCACGGCGACGTGCGCTTCGCGCAGCTTCCGGGCGCCTTCCGCGCCCAGCAGCATTTCCGTCCTCTCCTGCCAGTTTTCCATAGTGAAGAATGTCAGATGCTGAAGTTGTGCCAGTGGGGGCCGAAGCGCTCGAAGGCCTCGCGGTCGAGCATCTCGCGGTCGTCCGGATGGGCGATGCTGATCATGAGCTTAGCCCTTTCCTGCAGGGACTTGCCGTAGAGGTCGACGGCTCCGTACTCGGTGACGATCCAATGCGCATCAGCGCGCGGGGTCACTACGCCGGCGCCAGGGTTAAGGGCCGACACTATCTTATTCTTGCCCTTGTTGGTACGGGACGCAAATGCGGTGATGGACTTGCCTCCCTTGGACATGGTGGCGCCTTTCACGAACTCCAGCTGGCCGCCGGTGCCGGAGAAGATGCGCGTGCCGATGGAGTCGGCGCTGATCTGCCCGGTGAAATCGACTTCCGTTGCGGAATTGATGGCCTTCATATTGGGATTCTGGGCAATCACCCAGGGGTTGTTGGTATATGCGATGTCCTTCATCAGGACGTCGGGGTTGTCGTCTATGAACGAGTAGACTTCCTGGCTACCGAGCAGGAAAGAAGCCACGACCTTGCCGGTGTCGATCTTCTTGCAGGCGCCGTTGATGACGCCGGACTTGATCAGGCGGAGCAGGCCGTCGGCGAACATCTCCGTATGCAGGCCGAGGTTCTTGTGCCCGCCGAGCTGGGCGGCAAGGGCGTTGGGAAGGGCTCCGATGCCCATCTGGATGCAGTCGCCGTCATCGACGAGCGCAGCGCAGTTCTTGCCTATGAGCACTTCGGTGGGAGTGGGCTCGGCGAAGTTGGCGGTCACCAGCGGGGTGTCGTCCTGGACGAGATAGTCGAAGCGGTCCAGCGACACGAGGTCGCCGTGGGCGTAAGGGACGTTGGGATTGATCACGCCGATGACGAGCTCGGCCGTCTCGACGGCGGCGACGGAGCAGTCGACGGAGGTGCCGAGCGACACCATGCCGTTGGCATCCGGCCTGGAGACGTTCACGAGAGCTGCGCCGAGCTTGATGAAGCCGTCGCGGTAGAGCTTCTGGCTTTCGCCCAAGTGTACAGGAAGATAGTCGGCATAGCCGGCATTGACATTGGCGCGGACATTGGGCCCCACGAAGAATCCCTGCTCGAAGAAGATACCCTCGTAGCGAGGCTCGGAATAGGGAGCCGGACCCTCGGTATGGAAATGGTGGAAATGCAGGTCCTCTATCTCGCCGGCATCGGCCCTGCGGCACAAGGCCTGGATGAGGATGTGCGGAACGCTGGCCACGCTGCTGAGATGGATGTGGCTGTGGGACTTGATGTGGCTGACGGCCTCGTCGGCGGATACGAATCTGATTTCTTTCATTACTGTACTAAGTGGTATTAGTTATTGTGGGAGTGCAAAGATACTATCTTTTTTGTAATTTTGTAGAAATCATCCGATATGCACACAAGGGAAGAAAAGATACAGGCATTCGGCCGCCTGCTCGACATCATGGACAGCCTCCGCGAGCGCTGTCCATGGAACGCCGAGCAGACGATGGAGTCCATCCGTCCCATGACGGAGGAGGAAGTCTATGAGCTGAGTGACGAGATAGTCAAAGGCAACGCCCCCGGCATCTCCAAGGAGATCGGGGACTTGCTGTATCACATGGTCTTCTACTCCAGGATAGCCCAGGAAAAGGGAGATTTCGACATCGCGGACTGCATCGAAAAGGTATGCTACAAGATGGTTTTCCGCCATCCCCATGTATTCCGCGCGGACGGCTCGCTCGTGCCCGAGGGTGAGGCGCCTTCCGCCAAGGAGATCGCCGACACCTGGGAGATAGTCAAGGCCAAGGAAAAGGACGGCAACAAGACCGTGATGAGCGGCATCCCCGATACGATGCCAGCCCTGCTCAAGGCACTTTCCATGCAGGAGAAGGCCCGCGGCTGCGGCTTCGACTGGAAAGACAAGGAAGGCGTGTGGGACAAGGTCCGCGAGGAATGCGGGGAGGTCGAGGAGGCCTCGTGCACCGAAGGAGAAGACCTGGAGCTGGAGTTCGGCGACCTGCTGTTCTCGGTCATCAATGCCGCCAGGCTCTACGGCATTGACCCCGAAACAGCCCTCAACCGCACCTGCGCCAAGTTCCGCAGGCGCTTCGACTACCTTGAGAAGAAGGTCCGCGAAGACGGCCGCGGCTTCGCCGGCACGTCCATGCAAGAGATGGATGCCATTTGGGATGAAGCCAAGGCCAAGGGTTTGTAACAGAATTAATTAACACAACCATAACAACATGAGAATCAACCACATCATTCCCGGCTGCCTGCTGATGATACTGGCAGCATGCAGTTCCCCTAAACCGTCTGACCAGGACGGAACCGACCTCTGGTTCGCCAATTCCCGCCCCTATGAGGAAGTCCTCGCATCGGTGGAGACCAAGGTGGACGACGCCCTGGCAAAGGAAGAGTTCCATATCTATGACGAAGCCGGCAAGCGCGTAGTGGCCGGCGGCTCCGAGGCCGGCGTCCGCTATGGCGTGTACGCCTTGCAGCGGGCCGAGGTCCTCGGCCAGGCCGGCCCCGGCATGGACCTGAGAGAAAAGCCTTATTACGACTACCGCATCCTCGACCACTGGGACAACCTCGACGACACCGTCGAGCGCGGCTATGCCGGAAGGTCCATGTGGGAGTGGACTTCTCCGAACATCCCTGAAGCCCGCATCCGCAAATATGGCGAGCTCTGCGCCTCCGTCGGCATCAACGGCTCCGCCCTCAACAACGTCACCTCCAATCCCCTGATCCTAGACGCCGAGCATATCGCACGCGTAGCGAAGATCGCGGACATCCTCCGCGAATACGGCATCACCACATACCTTTCCATCAAGTGGACCAGCCCCATCACCCTCAGCGGCCTCAAGAGCGGAGACCCGCTCGATCCCAAGGTACGCCAGTGGTGGAAAGACAAGGCCGACGAGATCTATGCGGCCATCCCCGACTTCGGAGGCTTCCTGGTGAAGGCCAACTCCGAGGGTCAGGCAGGCCCGCAGGACTACGGCCGCACCCATGCCGACGGCGCCAACATGCTGGCTGAGGCCGTCGGCCCCCACGGCGGCATCGTGATGTGGCGCGCTTTCGTGTACAGCCCGACCAGCCCCGACCGCGCCAACCAGGCCGTCGAAGAGTTCCAGGACCTTGACGGCAAGTTCGCCGACAACGTCTTCGTCCAGATCAAGAACGGTCCCATCGACTTCCAGCCCCGCGAGCCCTTCAACCCGCTGTTCGGACGTATGTACAACACCAAGATGATGATGGAGTTCCAGATCACCCAGGAGTACCTCGGTTTCTCGAACCATCTCGTCTATCACGGCACGACCTACGAGGAGTGCCTCGACAGCGACACCTACGCCAATGGCGAAGGCTCGACCGTGGCCAAGATGGTCAAAGGCATGGCAGGAGTCGCCAATACCGGCCAGGATGCGAATTTCTCCGGCTACATCTTCGCCCAGTCCAACTGGTACATGTTCGGCCGTCTCTGCTGGGATCCCGAACTGGGAGCGGAGGAGATCGCCGACGAGTGGATACGCCAGACCTTCATCCAGCCCGAGGGTATGTCCGCCAAGGCTTATGACAAGAAGTTCATCGAGCCTGTCAAGGACATCATGATGACCTCCCGCGAGACTGCAGTGCACTATATGATGCCGCTTGGATTCCACCACATCTTCGGAGGATCGCACTACGGACCCGGCCCTTGGGAGCGCAGCTCCCGTCCGGACTGGTCGCCGGTATTCTACCACAAGGCTGACGAGAACGGTGTAGGATTCGACCGCACTCGCGAGGGCACAGACAATGTGGACCAGTACCACGAGCCTCTGGCTTCCAAGTTCAATGACCTGGCCACCTGCCCTGAGGAGCTCCTCCTGTGGTTCCACCATGTTCCCTGGGATTATAAGCTTTCCAGCGGAAAAACGCTATGGGATGAGATCTGTCTCCACTACGACACCGGTATCTCCGAGGTCGAGGCTTACCAGAAGACCTGGGCGAGCCTGAAACCTTATGTCAGCACCCCCATCTTCAATGAAGTCACCAAGAAACTCGACATCCAGAAGAATGACGCCGAATGGTGGCGCGATGCCTGCGTGGGCTACTTCCAGCAATTCTCCAAGAAGGACCTCCCCGCCGGAGTTCGTCCCTTGAACATGCCCATCGACTCAGTCCAAACCAAATCAATGCTCTCCGACCGCTATGGAATGCCTACCCATGACGAAAACAACAAGCCCGTCCTCGTCACCAACAGGCGTTTCCGCCCCGGCGGCATGATGTCCAGCGGCGGCCCGGTACCCGGCGAACGTCCTCAGCGTTAAACAGATAATACAATGGATATGAAAAGGATAATCACTGTCATTTCAATATTCGCCCTCGTCTTGACATCGGCCATCGACACTGATGCCAGGGGCAAGGACTGGGTAACGACATGGGCCACCGCCCTTCAGGTCGCCGAACCCCACAACAATCCCCCGGAGCCGTATCTGGCGGGCAATTCCTTCCGCCAGACACTGCAGGTTTCCATTGCCGGAAAGAAGCTTCGCCTGCACCTGTCCAACATCTTCAACGAGGACGACACCGAGATCCTCGGGGTTGAAATAGCCCCGGCCTTGACCATGGGGGCATCTCCGGAGGTTGACGAGAGCAAATCGGTGTCACTGACTTTCAACGGAAAGAAGGGTGTCACCATGAAGCCCGGCGAAGAAGTCGTTTCCGACCCGGTGAAGTTCAAAGTTGCGGAAAGGATGAACCTCGCGGTCACCATCCACTACGGCAAGATATCCTCCACGACACTTACCAGCCATCCCGGCTCCAGGACCACTTCCTATATCGCCAAAGGCAATACCACGGACTTCTCCAACCCGGTAGCCAAGACCGACCACTGGTACACCATCAGCTCCATCGACGTCATCCCGAAGAAGAAGAATTCGTCGGCCATCGCCGTGCTAGGTGACTCTATCACCGATGGCCGCGGCACCACCACAAACGGCCAGGACCGCTGGACCGACCAGCTCTCACGCAACCTTCTGGCCAACGGTATGAATATCTCCGTGCTGAATTTCGGCCTCGGCGGCAACTGCGTGCTGCGCGGCGGCCTGGGCCCTACGGGGCAGAGCCGCTACGCGCGCGACCTCTTCGGCCACGACGGTGTCAAGTATATCATTCTCTTTGAAGGTGTTAATGACATCGGAGGCTCACGCGACGCCATCGAGACCGCCAACGGCGTCAAGAAAGTATGGCAGGACATCATCCGCGACGCCCACGCGCGCGGCATCAAGGTTTTCGGGGCAACGGTCACACCTTTCAAGGGCAACGGCTACGGCCGCGGCAACCACGAGGAAGGCCGCAAGGCCTTGAACGAGTGGATCCGCACCAGCGGAGAGTTTGACGGTGTCATTGACTTCGACGCCATGGTACGCGACACGGAGGATCCCGAGAGGCTGAACCCTGCGTTCCTTTTCGAGAACGACTGGCTCCACCTCAACGCCTCCGGCTACGAGCTGATGGGCAAGGGTATCGACGTGAACCTGTTCAGATAGTACTACGCCAGGAGGGCTGAGACGGCGGCCTTGACGCTCTTGAAGGTGAAGCCTTCCAAGACATGGTCCATCTTGGCCGCGATCTGGGCATTGCAGAGATTGCCGACCGAACCCTCGTGAGTATGATGGAGTTCTCCCTTCCAGGAGAACTCCTTGTTTTGTATCTCCATTCCGACCTGGCGGTAGGCGTCGCGGAACGGGACACCCTCCGCCACGCGGCGATTGACTTCCTCGACGCTGAACGCGAGCTGGTAACGGGAATCGGACATGAGGTCTTTGGCCACGGTCATGTTCTCGATGGCGAACTTGGCAATGTCCAGGCAGTCGTCCATCTCCTCGAACATCGGGACGAAGACTTCCTTGATAAGCTGCATGTCACGGAAGTATCCTGAGGGGAGGTTGGTGCCGATCAGGCGGATGGTGCCGGGGATACCGTTGATGCGGTTGCAGTGCGCGCGTATGAGTTCGAACACGTCGGGATTCTTCTTGTGCGGCATGATGCTGGAGCCCGTGGTGAGGGCGTCGGGCAACTTCACGAAAGCGAAATTCTGGCTGTTGAAAAGGCAGCAGTCCATAGCAAGGCGTCCGAGCGTCTCTGCGACCGAAGAGAAAGCAAAGGCGATGATACGCTCGGTCTTGCCGCGGCCCATCTGGGCGTAGATGGAATTGTAATCGAGGTCGTCAAAACCGAGCAGGGCTGTTGTCAGGCTGCGATCGAGCGGCGCAGACGAGCCGTAGCCTGCAGCGGCGCCGAGAGGATTACGGTTCGTAACCTTCCATGCGGCCTGCATCACCTCCATGTCCTCTGCGAGGCTTTCGGCGTATGCGCCGAACCACATTCCAAAGGACGATGGCATGGCCACCTGCAGATGTGTGTATCCGGGCATAAGGATGTCCTTGCACTCCTCGCTGCGCTTCTGCAGTTCGTCGAAGAGGGCCTTGACCTTGCCGACTGTCTTCTCGATCTCCGCGCGGGCGAAAAGCTTGAGGTCCACCATCACCTGGTCGTTGCGCGAACGGCCGGTGTGGACCTTCTTGCCGAGGTCCCCTAACTTGCGGGTGAGCATGAGCTCCACCTGCGAGTGAACGTCCTCTATGTCATCTTCGATGGCGAAAGTGCCCTCGCAGGCCTCCTTGTAGATGGCCTTGAGCTCCGGCAGGAGCGCGTCCAGCTCGGACTTTTCGAGCAGGCCGACGCTCTCGAGCATGGTGATGTGCGCCATGGTGCCAAGCACGTCATAAGGTGCGAGGTAAAGGTCGAGTTCGCGGTCCTTGCCTACGGTGAAGCGGTCGATCTTCTCGTCAACGGAGAATCCTTTGTCCCAGAGTTTCATAAGCTACTGTATTTCCAATCCGTCCAGCAGTGAGACATAGGTCTCCACAGCGGAGGTAATTTCCTGTATTTCAATGTATTCGTCGGCCGCGTGCGAACGCGAGGACTGACCGGGGCCGATCTTGAGCGTCATGAAAGGCACGACGGCCTGGTTGGAGGTGGTTGGCGAACCGAAAGCCTCCAGCCCGAGTGACAATCCGCGCTGCACGACAGGGTGCGACATATCGATGTGCGAGCTGCCGATGCGCGTGGAGCGCTCCTTGACCTCGCAGGAGACAGACTCCTTGATCAGAGCGAGGAGCTCGGGATTGGTGTACATCCCGTTGGGGCGCACGTCGACGACGAAGGAGCAGGCGTCGGGCACGACATTGTGCTGCGTGCCTGCCTGGATCATCGTCACGGACATCTTGACCGGCCCGAGATAAGGCGAAACCTTCGGAAAACGGTAGTTCCTGAACCAGTCGATATCCTTCAGGGCCTCGTAGATGGCGTTGACGCCTTCTTCACGGGCGGCGTGGCCGCTCTTGCCGCGGGCGGTGCAGTCGAGCACCATCAGGCCCTTTTCGGCCACGGCCATCTGCATGCCAGTAGGCTCGCCTATGATGCCGAGGACCACGGGACCGAGCTCCGGCACCATCAGTTCGATGCCGTTGCGCCCGCAGACCTCCTCTTCGGCAGTCGCGGACCAGACGAGGTGATAAGGCTGCGGCTTGTCCTTCAGGCGCAGGTATGCGCCCAAAAGGGCCACGACGGAAGCGCCGTCGTCATTGGTGCCAAGACCCCAGATGCGTCCGTCCTCCTCGGACGGTGTGAAAGGGTCGCGGGTATAGCCTCCGGCGGGCTTCACAGTATCGATATGGCCGTTGAGCAGCAGCAGGGGCCTGTCAGAGCCTGGATTGGCATCCAGCCAAAGGTTGTTGCCGATACGGCGGGGCTCCAGCCCGTTGGCGCGGAGCCAGCCTTCGATATGGTCCGCGACGGGGCCTTCCTCCCGGCTGAAAGACGGGATGGAGACCATTCCCTTGAGGAGTCCTATGAGATCCATGTCCGTCATAACACTATCCTTGTTCCGTCCTCGGGAGCGTCGGCCTTGGTGATCCTGACCTCGCTGACGCCTCCTTCGAGGGCGTCGAGGGCATTCTGGAGTTTCGGTATCATGCCTCCTGCGACGGTGCCGTCGGCTACAAGCGATGCAAATGTGTCCTTGGTTATCAACGGGATGACACTTCCGTCATCGTCCGGATCACTGAGCACACCGGGCTTTTCGAAGCAGTAAACAAGCGTCACTTCGAAACGATCCGCCAGGGCTTTGGCTACGCTGGAGGCGATGGTATCGGCATTGGTATTGAGCAACGAGCCTTTCCCGTCGAAGGAAAGCGGAGCCATGACCGGCACTACGCCGCGGGCGACCAGGTCGGCCAGTATGGAAGTGTCGACACTTTCCATGTCTCCGACAAATCCGTAATCGATGTCCTTTACCGGTCTCTTGACGGCACGCATGCAGCCGAGGTCCGCGCCTGTCAGGCCGAGGGCGTTCACGCCGCGGGCCTGCAGGGCCGCCACGACACCTTTGTTGACGAGGCCGCCGTAGACCATGGTGACCACGCGGAGCATGTCGGCATCGGTGATGCGGCGTCCCTCAACCATGCGGGTGGGGACGCCAAGCTGCGCGGCGACCTTGGTGGCCGCGCGTCCGCCGCCGTGCACCAGGACCTTAAGGCCAGGTAGCGCGGCGAATCCGTCCAGGAACGCATCCAGCGCCTCCGGATCCTCGACGACCGCACCGCCTACTTTCAATACCGTAAGTTTCTCCATATCAAAGGCTTTCCAGCATCCGTTTCATGACCACCTGGGCGGAAACCACGCGGTTGGCCGCCTCGGGGATGACGAGGCTCCTCGGAGAGTCGATGACCTCGTCGGAAACTATCATGTTGCGCCTCACCGGAAGGCAGTGCAGGAACTGGGCGTTGTTGGTGACTGCCATATGCGCGGCATCGACCGTCCATCCCATGTCCTTGCTCAGTATCTTGCCATAATCCGCGGGATTGGTCACACCCGGACAGCTCCAGTTCTTGGCATAGATGAAATCCGCCCCTTCGAAAGCCTTCATCTGGTCGTATTCGACCTTGGCCGGACCCACGAAACGCGGGTCAAGTTCATATCCCTCGGGGTGCGTGATGACGAAATCCACGTCGGCGGCATTCATCCACTCAGCAAAAGAGTTCGGAACGGCCTGCGGCAGTGCGCGGGGATGCGGCGCCCAGGTCATGACGACCTTGGGACGCTTTTTCTCCTTGTGCTCCTCGATGGTGATCAGGTCGGCGAAAGCCTGGCAGGGATGCACAGTAGCCGACTCAAGGCTGATGACCGGCCTGCCGGAGTACTCGATGAACTGGCGGAGGATTTCCTCGCCGTAATCCTTCTCGCGGTCCGTGAGACCGGCGAAGGAACGCACGCCGATGATGTCGCAGAAGCTTCCGATCACAGGAATGGCTTCGCGAAGGTGCTCGGACTTGTCGCCGTCCATCACCACTCCCATCTCTGTCTCCAGCTTCCAGCTGTCGCCGTTGACATTCAGCACGATAGGGTTCATGCCGAGATTCAGCGCAGCCTTTTGGCTGCTCAAGCGGGTGCGCAGGGAGTTGTTGAAGAACACCAGGATTATGGTCTTGTCAGTGCCCAGATGCTTCCAGGCGAAGGGATTGGCCTTGACCTCAAGGGCCTCCTTGAGGGCTGCATCGAGGTTTCCTATATCTTGAACGTGGAAGAATGATTTCATAATACTTCTTTCAATGCGGTGATGAATGTTTCCGCCTCGGCCTGCGAGAGGCAGAGGGGGGCGAGCAGGCGTATCATGTCGGAGCCTGCCACTCCGGTGAAGATGTGCTTCTCGAAGAGGAGTTTCCTGCGGATGTCAGCAATAGGGCAGGTAAACTCCATTCCGAGCATGAGGCCGCGGCCGCGCACCTCGCGGATGAGCAGACTGGCGGGGATGTTCTCCTTTAGGAACTCCCCTACCCGCAGGGCATTGCCCACGAGGTCTTCGTCGCGGATGATCGCGAGGACAGCGAGCGCCGCTGCCATGGCGAGGTAGTTGCCGCCGAAGGTGGTGCCGAGCATGCCCTTCGCGGCCTTGATGTGCGGAGCGATGAGGATGCCTCCGCAGGGGAATCCGTTGGCGATGCCCTTACCCATGGTGATGACGTCCGGACGGACGCCAGCCCACTGGTGGGCGAAGAAGCGGCCGGTCCTGCCGTAACCGCTCTGCACCTCGTCGAGGAGCAGGAGCGCGCCGTACCGGTGGCAGAGCGCTTCAAGTTCGCGCATGAAAGCGTCTGACGGCACATGTATGCCTCCGCAGCCCTGGATGCCCTCGATGATGACGCCTGCGACGTCGCCCTTGGCAAGCTCTTTCTCCACGCCTTCTGCATCGTTCAGGTCGCAGAAGGTAATCTTGTGGTTTGCGTTGAAGGGCGAAACGATCTTCGGATTGTCGGTCACGGCGACAGCGCCGGAAGTGCGGCCGTGGAAACTCCTGCGGAATGCGATGATGCGGTCCTTGCCGGTATGGAAGGACGCCAGCTTGAGGGCGTTCTCATTGGACTCAGCCCCGGAATTGTCCAGGAAAAGGCTGTAATCGGGATAGCCGGAGGCCTCACCGAGCTCATGCGCGAGCTGCTCCTGCAGCGGGTTCTTCACGCTGTTGGAGTAAAAACCTATGCGGTCCAGCTGGTCCTTGAGCGCTGCGACATAGCGTGGGTGGGTATGCCCCACGGAGATGACGGCATGGCCGCCGTAGAGGTCCAGGTATTCCTGTCCCTTGTCGTCCCAGATACGGCATCCTTTCGCCCTCACGGGCGTGACATCGAAGAGGGAATATACGTCGAATAATTCCATAAGTCCTTTGTTTAGAAGGCCGAAGCCTTAAGTCTGAGTCCCATGTCCTCAGGCAGTCCGAACACAAGGTTCATGTTCTGGACGGCCTGTCCGGAGGCGCCTTTCAGGAGATTGTCGATCACTGAGTTCACCAGCAGGCGGCCGCCATGTTTCTCCACGGAGACCAGGCATTTGTTGGTGTTCACAACCTGCTTCAGGTCGACATTGCCAGGGAATACATGCGTGAAAGCGGCATCCTTGTAGAAATCCTCGTATAGCGCAACAGCCTCTTCCTGCGAAAGGTCGCAGGCGACATGGGCCGAAGCCAGTATGCCCCTGGCGAAATCGCCGCGCACGGGGATGAAGTTCACGGCTCCTTCAAAGCCAGGCTGCAGTTTGTGGACGTTCATACCTATCTCGATAAGGTGCTGGTGCTC
>JBGUGW010000278.1:0-4082 GCA_045111695.1 Candidatus Cryptobacteroides sp.
TCGCTGCTTCCCAGGGCTTCACCGTAGGCCAGGAGGTCTATGTCGGTGACGAGAAGGCTTTCATCGCCGAGATCCGTGCGACCCGCAGGGGCTGGTTCAGCCCTGTGCCCGCCGCTCCGGATGCCATCGTGCTGACGGCTCCGCTCAAGGCAGCCCATGCCTCCGGCGAGGACTTTGCCGGTTCCGGCATCACCGTTTCCGCACCGGTCCGCGGCACTTATGCCTCCGGCATACCCATGACCGGTTCGGTCCCGACCCCGGGAGCCCCGAACAGGTTCTAAAGGGATTATGACCCGAAAAATGCAGAACAGATTGAGTGTCGCGGCGCTTGCGGGCGTCGCGGCACTCTTGCTCTGCATCATCATGAGCGTCCACTCGCTCAGCGGCGCGGCCCTTGTCGGCTGCGGAGCGGGCTCCGCCTGCGACAGCGTCCTCGGCGGCCGCTGGTCCATGCTCTTCGGCGTATTCCCGGTCAGCGGGCTTGCCGCCGGCGTATACCTGGCTTTTCTCGTCGCATTCGCCGCCTTCCGGCTCTCCAAGGACGAGGAAGTCCGTGAACTGGCAGTCAAAGCCATGCTTCTGCTCTCAGGAGCCATCATAGGCGCAGCCATCTGGTTCATCGGCCTTCAGATTTTTGCAGAGGGAGCCCTTTGCAAATATTGCATGTCCGCACATGCGCTCGGCATCATATGCGCCGTGCTTACCCTTTATGCGCTCCTTCCGGAGAAGAAATCGCTCAGGATATGGCCTGCCGCAGGCGCAGGGCTTGCAGCCCTTCTCGCCTTGGTGCAGGCCCTGACCGCGCCGGACAGCGTCTATCAGGACGGCTCCGGCGCGGAAGCGTTCCCCATGATTTCAGCGGACGAAGCCCCGGTCGTCGGCAATCCCGAAGCGGAGTTCGTCATCGACCTGCTCTATGACTATCAGTGTTCGCACTGCCGTACGGTCCATGAGCTGCTCCCCGAGATTGTCGATCACTTCGGGGGCAAAGTCGCTATTGTCCTTTGTCCATGTCCTTTGAGTCCGAAATGCAATCCGTATGTTCCGAAGGAAGAAACGCGTTTTGAGGGTTCCTGCGAGCTTGCCCGTCTGGCGATGGCGGTATACCAGCTGGATCCGGATGCTTTCCCGGAGTTCGATGCCTGGCTTTTCGGGGCGGGTGAGGACAGCTGGAGACCGCGGCCGGTGGAGACCGCCCACGAGCGCGCAGCCGCCATCGTCGGTGCGGAGCGCCTGGAGGCTTTCCTTCCGGAAACGGCTATCTCTGACATGCTCCGCAGGACTACCGATCTCTTCGGGCGCACTTCCACCAGCAGCAGCGGCGGCATACCCCGTTTCGTACACGGTTACCGTTGGGTGGTCCCCGTGGCGGACAATGCCGAGGATCTGGAGAAGATATTGGCGGACGAATTCGGGATTCGCTGATTTCTTTTTATCTTTGTTTGTTGAAACAATCTGTATCTGATATGAAAAAAGTATTGATCGCAGCCGCTGCGGCCTTTGCCCTGGTGTCCTGCTCCGTGAAAGCTCCCGAAGGAACGGCCCTGTTCGATTTCTTCAAATATGAGGGAGCCGATGATTTCTATGCGCAGAATCCTCTGCCGGGCGACGACTATGTCTACAATCCCATCCTCGCCGGATGGTATTCGGATCCCAGCATCTGCACGAATGGAGAAGGGGACTACTTCCTCATTTCCTCCACGTTCTGCTATTTCCCGGGAGTTCCGCTTTTCCACAGCCGCGACCTCGTGAACTGGGAGCAGATCGGCAACATCCTTGACAGGCCCGAGCATCTGCCTCACCTGGACGGTCAGCGCATCAGCGGCGGTATCTATCCCCCTGACATCACATACAATCCCGCCAACAAGACCTATTACATGATCACCACTGACGTGGCGGGAGGAAACTTCTATGTCAAGACCCAGGATCCCTGGGGCGACTGGTCCGATCCTATCTATGTCCCCGTCGTAGAGGGCATTGATCCGTCCTTCTTCTTCGATGACAACGGCAAAGCCTATATCGTCAGCAATGACGACGCTCCGGACCACAAACCCGAGTACAACGGTCACCGCACCATCCGCTGCGTCGAATTCGACGTCGCCAACGACTGCACCGTAGGGGAGCGCAAGATCATCGTCAACAAGGGTACCCGTCCCGAGAACAATCCTTATTGGATCGAGGGTCCGCATATCTACAAGATTGACGGACAGTACTACCTGATGTGCGCCGAGGGCGGTACCAACTTCGGCGAGTGGCACTCGGAGGTCATCTTCAAGGGTGAGTCTCCTTTCGGGCCCTTCGTGTCGTATGAGGGCAATCCCATCCTGACGCAGGTGGGCCTGGACGAGAACCGTCCCAATCCCGTCTCCTGCGCCGGCCATGCCGACCTCGTGAAGGACGGCAACGGCCAGTGGTGGGCAGTGTTCCTTGCCGACCGCCCTTACCGCGAGAATTACGAGAATATCGGGCGCGAGACACATATGCTCCCCGTCACCTGGACAGAGGACAAGTGGCCTGTCATCCTTCCTGCCGGCGAGTCAGTACCGATGATCGTCCGCCACGAGGGTGTCAAGCGAGGAGACAATCTCACTTTCGGCAACTTCACACTTGTTGACGACTTCGATTCGCCCGAGCTCGGTGACCGCTGGATGACTGTCCGCAGTCCCGCCAAGGACAAGTATTCCCTCACCGACAAGCCCGGCTATCTGGAGCTCATCTGCTCGGAGGACAAGGCGACGGAGATGCACACTCCCTCCTATGTCGCACATCGCCTGCACCATCACAAGTTCTCGGCAACGACCAGGATGTATTTCACTCCTTCCAAGTATTCCGAGTCCGCCGGTCTCCTGCTCTTCAAGGACGAGAGGCACATGTATTCCTTCATGGTGTCCAAGGAGAATATCGCAGTACGCAAGACCGAGTTCGAGATCGTTGTCGAGCAAGGCAAACGCCCGCGTTTCGAGGAAGCCAGCACCGATCTCGGCTCGGTTCCTGTCGGCAAGTACCGCTTCATCGACCTCAAGGTGACATCGGATGCAGAGACCTTCTCATTCTGGTATGCCATCAACGGCAAGAAATGGCAGCCTCTCGTGGAGGGAGTCGATGCTTCTTACCTGACTTCCGCCAGCGCAGGCGGTTTCACAGGAACCCTCATCGGTCCTTACGCCGTGAAATAAACGGCTGTCTGATAATTGAAAAGCGCGGTCACTTATGTGCCGCGCTTTCTTTTTTACCTGATGAAACTAGTGAAGGCTCCCGGATCTCCGGAAGGCCGGCCCGGGGCGGGTTTCCCGCCGTTCTGCCGGAGGGCCCAGGCCATATTGTGCGCAAGCGTGCGCATGGTCTGCATGCCTTCGGCATCGAGGGCGGCCTGGCCCTCACTCTGGCCATAGGCGATGTTCCAGTACTGTGATGTCACCACCTGCATGTTCATCATCATGAAGGGCATGTTCAGGGTCTGGAATGCGGCCGTGGCGCCGCCGCGGCGGCATACCGCCAGGGCAGCGGCGGGCTTGCCGCTTACCGCGGAACCGTTGGAATAGAACATCCTCTGGATGACGGCCATGAGAGCGCCATTCGGCTGCCCGTAGTACACGGGAGAGCCGACTATGAGCGCGTCTGCCTTCTCCATCTTTTCGGAAATCTCGTTGCAGATATCGTCGTTGAAGACACAGCGTCCGGCGCCGCGGCATCTGCCGCAGGCAATGCAGCCGCGGACGGGCTTCGTTCCGAGCCAGACGATTTCGCTTTCAATACCTTCCGCCTCCAGTGTCCTGGCGATTTCGCCAAGTGCGGTGGCAGTATTGCCCTTGGAATGAGGGCTTCCGTTCAACAGCAATACTTTCATAGTCTTCTGATTATCGGTTGTTCTCAATACATTGCCGACAGGTTTCGCAGGCGGCACGGTGCGGCCGGCCAGCGGCTTCGCCGCCAGAGCCGCGGCGATCAGCGCCGCTTGCTTGATGAATGTCCTCCTGTCCGACATAAGTCTTATTTAACAAAAAGTCTCGGTGCGAAGTCCTTGAGGGCGCGGCGCCAGGTGAGCCACTGGTGAGCTGTACCCTGTGACTCGAAGGAAACAT
>JBGUGW010000279.1:0-1778 GCA_045111695.1 Candidatus Cryptobacteroides sp.
CATCCAGCAGGCCATATATAGCATCTCGGGCTCCCCTCTCGACATCTGGTTCTCGGCTTCGCCCAACATCAAACCGCAGGTCTCTGACCAGTATACCGTAGGCATCTTCAAGAACTTCCTGGACGATGCCATCGAGACATCAGTGGAGCTGTTCTACAAGGACAACCGCAATACCATCGACTTCAAGGACCATCCCAACGTCATCATGAACGAAGATCTTGAAGCGGAGATCCGTACCGGCACCTCGTTCGCGCGCGGCGCGGAATTCATGGTCAAGTACGAGAAGGGCAAGTTCGACGGCTGGGTCAGCTACACCCTCTCGCAGGCCCGGTACAAGATACCCGAGATCAACGGCGGCAAGCCCTACGACTCCCCCATGAACCACAAACACAGCGTCTCTGTCATTGGTACATACCGCTTCGGGAAGAGGCTGTCGGCATCGGCGGACTGGATATACTACAGCGGAGCGCCGACGACCTACCCTTCGGGTGTGATGCAGGTCGGCGATGCGCGCGTGCCCCTCTACTCGGACCGTAACCAGGACCACTTTCCGGACTATCACCGGCTCGACCTCTCGCTGACGCTCCAGGGCAGGCGCGTGCCTGCCGGAAAGCGCGGTCACGGCGAGTGGAACTTCTCCGTGTACAACGTGTATTCACGCCATAACGCCTGGGCGCTCGACTTCCATTACAACGATGACACCGAGGAGATTACGGCCCGGAAAGTATATCTCTTCACCGCAATCCCGTCCATCTCATACACCCTGACACTATGAGGAAAGTAACGTTCATCATACTGGCCATGCTCGCGACCGTTTCCTGCGTCGAGGACTTCGTCCCCGACATCAAAGAATCGGACGTGCGCCGTGTCGTGGTGGACGCAGTCCTGACCACGGATACGACGGCGCACTGCGTCCGCCTCAGCGCCTCGGCACCCTACGGAACGCCTACGGAGCGCATCCCGGTCATCTCCGGGGCCAGCGTCAGGCTCTCTGACGGCAGCGAAACGATAACCCTGCAGGAGATGACGGGCACCGGCTGCTACTATACTCCCGAGGACTATGCCGGCGAGGTGGGCAAGACCTACACCCTGACCATTGACGGACGGGACGGGGATGAGGATTTCCATTTCGAGGCCTCGGACACGATGCCTCCTGGAGGCGTGCGGGGCGACGATTTCGACTACTACAAGATGTCTGACTCACTGTGGTGTTTCGCGATTTGGGGGCAGGACCTGCCCGGCATCATCAGCCACTATGCCGCTGACCTCCGCGTAAACGGCGAGTCCCACGGCTACGGCAAATGGGTATCCATAGACGGCTACCAGATGTTCGACGGCAACTACCTCAACTGCGGCGAATACTTCTTCTATACGGCATTCGACATACTCGGAACGGGAGAGGAAACGCCTCCCCTGAAGGAAGGCGATGTGGTAGAGTTGTATACTTACTCGTTGTCGGATTTCTTCTATGAATACATGACGGCGATGATGAGCGAAAGCATGGCGCACATGCCGCTGTTCTCGCCGCAGCCGGCGAATCTGCCGACCAACATAGAAGGCGGTGCAATAGGCGCCTTTGCGCTTGCGCACTGCACGAAGATGAGCCTGGTTATCGGCAATCCTGACCGCACACGCATGGAAATGCTCGCCGACCACGACATGTTCCCCAAATTCTAAGACATGGATTACCAGATGTTTATTAAAAGGATTGCCCTGACGCTCGCTGTGGTGGCCGCAGCCTGCTCCTGCGGAGGCGGCCACGCTCCCGAGGCGCTCGC
>JBGUGW010000280.1:0-7905 GCA_045111695.1 Candidatus Cryptobacteroides sp.
CACGGTACGGACGGAGGGGTCCTCTTAGGATTCCGCGACGTCATGCCGGAAGACATCGATCCACAGGAACCGGTGTTCATCGAATTCGATGGACTGCCGGTTCCCTTTTTTATCGACTCGTTCGAGCGGAAAGGCCGTGACAAGGCCATCGTGCACCTCACCGACCTCGCCACGCTCGACGACGCCGAAGAGATTGTCGGCAGGGCGGTATTCGCCGACGCCGACAGCATAGCAGGATACGACGAGGATGAAGGCGAAGGCCTCGAAGGATTCGTAGGCATGGTCATCTATGACCGCGACACCCGCGTAGGCGAGGTCACCGACTACGAAGACATCCCCGGCAACCCCTGCCTTTATGTAGAGACTGCGGACGGCACGGCGATGATACCCCTCCACGAGGACTTCATCCTGTCCGTCGATCCGGAAGCCGGAGAGATCGTCATGGACCTCCCGGCCGGACTGATATAACACAAAGAGGAAAAACCCATGGCAGATTTCAACATCAACGGAATCCAGCAGGTCGGAGTCGGCACGGTCGACTTCCGTAAATCCTGGAACTGGTTCATCGAGCATTTCGGATTCGATACCCGCATCCTCGAGGACGACACCGTCGCGGAAAGGATGCTCAGATACACCGGCAACCAGCCGCAGAAACGCCACGCCTGCATAGCCATGAACCTGCAGGGCGGCGGCGGACTCGAGATATGGCAGTATTCCGAGAGGAAGCCCGAGCCTTGCCCCTTCAATGTCGCAATCGGCGACCTGGGCGTGTTCTGCACCAAGATCAAATGCCTGGATGTCAAGAAATTCCGCGAAGTGATGGCCGCATCCTGCCCGGAAGTGGGACCTGTATCCCTGCTCCCTGACGGCACTCCCTGCTTCACCATGAGGGACCTTTACGGCAACCTTTTCCAGCTTGTCGAGCGCAAGGACGTATACATCCCCCAGGGCAAGCTCACCGGCGGAGTCATAGGAGCGATGATCGGAGTGACCGACATGAACAAGTCCCTTGCTTTCTACAAGGATATCCTGGGATACGACAAGGTCATCTATGACGATACCGGCATCTTCTCCTACTGGTCCGGCCTGCCCGGCTCCGGGGAGCAGTACCGCAGGGTCATGCTCGTCCCCTCGAAGCCCAGGAAGGGCGCATATTCCGACCTCCTCGGCGAAGACATTATCGAACTGGTGCAGGCGCTTGACCATACACCGAGGAAGATCTACGAAGGCCGGTACTGGGGTGACCCCGGATTCATCCAGATCTGCTACGATGTCACCGGCATGAAGGCCCTCAAGGCTTTCTGCGCCGAAAAAGGCTATCCTTTCACCGTAGACAGCTGCCCCGACGACAGCAGTTTCGACATGGGTGACGCTTCCGGCCATTTCTGCTATGTCGAGGATCCCGACGGCTCCCTGATCGAACTTGTCGAGACACACAAGATCCCCGTCGCCAAAAAACTCGGATGGTTCATCGACATGAAGAAGCGCGACCAGTCCAAGTCGCTGCCGAAGTTCCTGTTCCGCATGATGGGACTCGTCTCCAAGGAGAAAGTCAAAGCCTGACAGCCATGGCTACGGTCTGGATCACAGGCGCATCCTCGGGCATAGGCGAAGCCTGCGCATACCGCTACGCGGAGGAAGGCGCAAGGCTCGTCCTCACGTCCTCGTCCCGCGACAGGCTCGAGCCCGTGGCACAGAAGTGCCGGGAGCTAGGCGCACCGGAAGTGGCCGTGCTGCCCTGCGACCTCGGGGACCCTTCGGGTCTGGAGGCGCTCGTCGCAGCAGCCTGGGATGCCTTCGGAGGCATCGACATCGCCTTCCTGAACGCAGGTATCAGCCAGCGGACAGGCATCGAGGACACCTCGATGGAGATGATCCGCAAGATCATGGAGATAGACTACTTCGCCCCCGTGGCCATCGCAAAGTGGCTTCTCCCGAGAATGCTGGAGGCGGGCGGAGGAAGCATCGCTGTCACCACCTCCATCGCCGGACGCTTCGGATTCCCGCTGCGCTGTGGCTATAGCTCCGCCAAGTTCGCTTTGTACGGATTCTTCGAGACGATGCAGGCGGAATACGCATCCAAGGGCATCCGCGTGACCATCGTCTGCCCGGGCAGGGTCAGGACGAACATCTCGCTGCGCGCCCTGGACAAGGGTGGCAGACAGCACGGGGAGATGGATCCCGGCCAGGCCGGTGGTCTGGCCGTGGACAAGACCGCACGGACTATCGTCCGCGCCATCGCCCGCGGCCGCCGCGAAGTACTCGTCGGCCGCAAGGAGCTGATAATGGTCTATATAAAGAGATTCTTCCCTGGACTCTGCGCGCGACTCGCCCGCAGGATCAAGCCAGTCTAAATAACACTACACCTGCGGCATCGCAGTTTCGCCGCATTCCGCTTTCAGATCTTCGTAGAAGGCGGCTACAGTCGTGTACATATAATGGAAAAGCCAGATATATCCCAGACCGAGGGTAAACATTCCAAGGATCGCCCAGCCGATGAAGCTGAGTCCAAGGTAGAAGAGATCGAACTTGTGACCCTTCATCATCGCGTTCGACTTGCGGATGGCGTCGATGGCGCGCATCTCCGGATGCTCAACGAGGATATAGGGAGTCATGGCATACGCAAAGGCCTTGACGATACCCGGAATGAACAGGAGCAGGCACCAGAGCATAATCTTGATACACATCAGTAACATACCCCATACAATATGGAGCCAGTTTGTGAACCCCATCTTGAACATATTGGAGGTCACACGGTCGTCACCCTGCGTGTACAGCACACGGAAAGCATTGTAGAACCCTACGGAAAGAGGTATCGACACAAGGTAGCTCAACAGCATGGTTGCGCCGGCGACGCCCGCGAGCCATCCGGCCGGAAGCGGGAACAGAATTCCGGCATAGCTTGGGGAAACGAAGGCCGCGACGATGGCCATGAATACGATGGTGGCGACAACGGCCGGCGCCCAACGGCCTTTCAGGGCCGCCAGAGCGGCATTCTTGTAGTATTGATTATTCTGCATAGTCCGGAATTTTCCGAAATATACGTATTATTCCCCGCAATGGCAATCCTCGCTGCTGTAAGGGCAGCTGCCCTTATGCTCGCAGCTGCCGCAGGAGCATGAGCCCCCTTCCTTACGCAGCGCGGTGCGGAGCGCAAGGGCGACGAGGACAACGACTATCGCGATTATGACTATGCTTATGGCGTTCATGCGAATATCAGATAGGCGGCCAGGGCGCAGATCCATGCTATGACGCACTGGAGCACAATGACGAACAATGCCCATTTGGTACCGAGTTCGCGGCGGATGGACGCGATCGCGGCGACGCAAGGCGTGTAAAGAAGGCAGAATACGAGCAGCGGCACTGCCGTGGCGGCGGTGAGCGCGGATGTCACGCCGAGCACTTCCATCGTGGAGACGACGCTCTCCTTGGCCAGGAAGCCGGTGATAAGGGCTGTCACGATGCGCCAGTCACCGAGCCCGAGAGGGCCGAAGACCGGGGCGACCAGGCCTGCAAGCCAGGCAAGGATGCTCCGGCTGCTGTCATCCACAAAGTTGAGCTTGAAATCAAAGGACTGGAGAAGCCAGATGATGATCGTGGCGACGAAAATGACGGTGAACGCCCGCTGGATGAAATCCTTGGTCTTGTCCCAGAGCAGGTGCCAGACATTGCGTGCACGGGGGATGCGGTATACAGGCAGCTCCATCACGAACGGCGTGGAGTCTTTCTGCCCATGGAAAATCTTGGAAACCAGAGCGGTAAGTATGCCCACGACTATGCCCAGCAGGTACAGCGACACCATGATGACCCCTGCCCTCCCGGGGAAGAAAGCGCTCGCCAGGAAACCGTAGATGGCAATCTTTGCAGAGCAACTCATGAACGGGATGAGCAGGATGGTCAGGCGCCTGTCGTGCGAAGAAGGCAGGGTGCGAGTGGCCATAACGCCCGGCACGGAGCAGCCAAAGCCGATGAGCATCGGCACTATGCTCCGGCCGGAGAGGCCGAGCTTGCGCAGCAGTTTGTCAGAGACAAATGCAATGCGCGCCATGTAGCCGCTGTCCTCCAGCATTGACAGGAAGAAGAACAGTACTATGATGATGGGGACGAAACTCAGCACGGAGCCTACGCCTCCGAAAATCCCGTCGACCACCAGCGAACGCACGGGTTCGCTGACGTCCCACCGGAGGAAAGCGGCATCCACGGCAGCACCGAGGCCTTCGATACCGGCCGCAAGCATATTCTGCAACCAGAGACCTATTACATCGAAAGTCAGCCAGAAGATAAGCGCAATGATGATCAGGAAGGCCGGGATGGCCGTCCATTTGCCCGTCAGGGTGCGGTCTATCTTAAGGCTGCGCTTGTATTCCTTGCTTTCCTGAGGTTTGGAGACCGTCTGGGCGCAGAGGCGCCCGATGAACGAGAAGCGCATGTCGGCCATGGCCGCATGGCGGTCCAGGCCGCGCTCCTCCTCCATCTGGGAAATGATATGCTCCACCATCTCCTCTTCGTTGCGGTCGAGACCGAGGCGCGCCGTCACGGCTTCGTCGCCGCCGACAAGCCGGCTGGCGGCGAAGCGGGCCGGAAGGCCGGCGCGCTGCGCATGGTCCTCGACCAGGTGCATCAGGCTGTGGAGACAGCGGTGCACCGCCCCGCCGTGGTCATCCTTGTCGCAGAAGTCCTGGCGTTTTGGTTTCTCCTGATACTTGGCGATATGGACGGCGTGCTCAACAAGCTCATTCACACCTTCGCCGGAAGCGGCGGAAATAGGCACCACAGGAATGCCGAGCAGGCGCTCCATTTCATTGACTCGGACGGAGCCGCCGTTGCCCCTGAGTTCATCCATCATATTGAGTGCCAGAACGATAGGCACATCCAGCTCCATGAGCTGCATCGTCAGGTAGAGGTTGCGCTCGATGTTGTTGGCGTCCACAATGTTGATGATGGCCTTGGGCTTCTCGTCGATGATGAACTCCCGGGAGACCATCTCTTCGGCGGTATAGGTGGAAAGGGAATAAATGCCGGGGAGATCCGTCACACGCGTGTTGGGATAACCTTTGATGACACCGTCCTTGCGGCTGACCGTAACGCCGGGGAAGTTGCCGACATGCTGGTTGGAGCCGGTGAGCTGGTTGAAAAGCGTGGTCTTGCCGCAGTTCTGCTGGCCGGCAAGGGCGAAAGTCAGAATCGTATCCTTGGGGAGCGGATTCTCATCTTCCTTGGAGTGGAACTTGCCCTCCTCACCGAATCCGGGGTGGGCGTTGTGCTCATGCAATGACAGGTTATATCCGAAATCCTCGTCCAGAGGTGTTGACGGGGTATTTTCCAGCGGACAATCCTTGTCTACGCCGATCTTGAGCGCCTCCGAGAGTCGGAGCGTCAAGGCATATCCGTGGACCTTAATCTCCATCGGATCGCCCATGGGAGCCATCTTGACGAGCTTCACTTCGGCGCCGGGGATGATGCCCATGTCCAGGAAATGCTGCCTGAGGGCCCCTTCGCCGCCGACTTCCTTCACAACGGCGGACTCGCCTACCTTCAAATCTTTCAGTGTCATCGAATGCTGCTTTTGGATTTGCAAAGTTACACCGATATTTCATATGGAAGCATCCCCATTTGTGGGGATTTTTCATGCATGCGCGAACCTAATAGCCTGAAAAGAGCTATCTTTGCCTTCGGAAAAGCGTTTTCAATATGGCATTTGCGGAAATCAATCCCAGCATCAAGCTGTACGAACTGGTAGACCGGAACTTCCAGGTCCTCGGATTCCTGGAGCGTCTGGGGATCCGCGGAAACTTCGGCGACAGGACCGTCGAGGACATCTGCGCCTCGCAGGGAATGAACCCGTCGTCATTCATGCTTCTTTACAATTTCTATGTCGACGAGCATTTCAGGCCTACCGATAAGATGCTCCGCGACTCGAGTGTCGAGGATGTGGTGGAGTACCTCCACAGTTCGCACGAAGACTACCTCAATGTCGCTCTCAAGTCCCTTTCGGACCTGCTTCACAAGCTCCTGCTTCCCTGCAGCGAGACCCAGAAAAAAGTCTTCCGCAAGTTCTACGACGAGTATGAGGAAGAACTCAACCGGCATTTCGGTTTCGAGGAGCAGCATGTCATGCCGTATGCCCGCGTCCTGATGGAGGGGAAGTCACGGAAGAAGTCAACGCTGGATTCATTCACCGACGACCACAACAGCATCAACGAGAAGATTTCCGACCTCAAGAGCCTGGTGATGAATTCATTGCCCGAGGGCTGTGACGCCGCCCTCAGGATGCAGACGCTGTACATGATCTGTTCGCTCGAATATGACCTCCAGCGGCACACCGCCATCGAGGAGGAGGTCCTCAGGCCCATGCTCGAGATGCTGGAGAACAGCGGGACTTACGGGCGGCGGCGCGCTGCAGAAGAGGAACGGGAAGCCCTCTCGGAGAGAGAGAAGGAAATCCTCGTCGGAGTAGCTAAAGGGCTGCTGAACAAGGAGATAGCCGACCAGAACAACATCTCTGTCTATACCGTCATCTCGCACCGCAAGAACATCACGCGCAAGACCGGCATCAAATCCGTCGCCGGACTGACCGTCTATGCATTGCTGAATGGGCTGATCGACATCAATTCCGTGGAGTGATGAAGAAGTATGGACTGATACTTGATGTGCCGGGCGGCGCGAAGCGTGTGCTGCTGCACACCTGCTGCGCGCCGTGCTCGTCGGCCATCATCGAGATCATGCTCCAACAGGGTATCACTCCGACCGTTTTTTATTCAAATTCAAACATTTTCCCCTTGGAGGAGTACCTGCACCGCAAGGACGAATGCACACGCTATGCGCAGTCCCTCGGGCTCGAGATCGTCGACGACGATTACGGGCACGAGGACTGGCGCAGCTGCGCGGCGCAGGGGCTCGAGAACGAGCCCGAGCGCGGCGCGCGCTGCCTCGCGTGCTTCAAGTACCGCCTGCTGCGCGCTGCCCGCTATGCCTCCGCACACGGCTACACCGTCCTCACGACCACGCTCGCGTCCTCCCGCTGGAAGGACCTCGCCCAGGTCGACGAGGCCGGCCGCTGGGCCTGCAGCCAGGTGGAGAATGTCACCTGGTGGGGGCAGAACTGGCGCAAGGGTGGCCTCCAGGACCGCAGGAACCAGCTCATCCGCGAGCTCAACTTCTACAACCAGCAGTACTGCGGCTGCGAATACTCACTCCGTGACAAAAAATGACCCTGCAGTCCCAGACTGCAAGGTCACTGTCTTTCACGAAACGGGTAAGGCTCCTAAATCTTGTCCCTGAGGAGGAAATAGTACACGATAAAGCCGATCCAGCTGAATGCCAGGACAGCTATCGACAGGAGAATCTTGCCGATGAGACCAAGTTTGGGTTTCTTGAAGATGTCAAGGACGCACCATATCGCGACCACGATACCAAGGATGTAAACAATCTTTGCCATATCTTTAGGTTTTAAGGGAATTACTCCTTAAAGATAACTATTCTTCCACAAAAAACCTCCACCTTCCCCCAAAAATCTTTCTTCATATACCCTTTTACGACATCGTTTACATTAACCATGCTCAAACTCCTCCACGGGAGAGCCATCCTTCTACCTTCGGTCGAAGGATGTAGCTATTTTCGCAGTTTTACACGGTATCCTTCTACCGGAGGTCGAAGGATGAATGGGAGTTACGGAGAAGAGCTAGGGCAGGAGGCGGGAGATGATGTCGTCGGAGACGAAAAACCGGTCCTCGGGGATGCGGACGAAAAGGTCGTCCTTGGTGACATGGATGAAAGGGCGGTCATCAGCATACTCAGCAACGGTAGAAAGGTTGACAGAGGATTTGCCGGGTGAGGAGATTTTCTGCAGGGCGCCTTCGGAAAGGAGGGCGTCGATGGCCGTTGCCGGGGAGATGGCGCGGAGGG
>JBGUGW010000281.1:0-4149 GCA_045111695.1 Candidatus Cryptobacteroides sp.
GGCCGAGACCGTCAAGGAGATCCGCCGGGCGCTGCTCGACGCGGACGTATCCTACCGCGTGGCCAAGGATTTCTGTGCACGTGTGAAGGCAAAGGCATTGGGATCCGACGTGCTGACGGCAGTCAAGCCGCAGCAGATGATGGTCAAGATCGTCCACGACGAGCTGGCCGAGTTCATGGGCAGCGAGTATACCGACATCAACATCAAAGGCCAGCCCGGCATTGTGCTGGTGGCCGGTCTAAACGGTTCCGGTAAGACCACGTTCTCCGCCAAGCTCGCCAACCATATCAAGAGCAAGAGGGGAATGAAGGTCCTGCTCGTGGCGTGCGACACTTTCCGTCCCGCCGCCATCGACCAGTTGAAGACGCTCGGCTCGCAGGTAAATGTCCCCGTATATTCCGAGGACGGGGTCAAGGACCCCATCGTCATAGCGCAGAACGCCATCCGTAGAGCAAAGAGTGAGGGATATAGCGTCGTCGTCATCGATACCGCCGGCCGTCTGGCCGTCGACCAGGAGCTGATGGACGAGATCTCCGCCCTGCATCAGGCCGTACATCCGACCGAGACCCTTTTCGTCGTGGACGCCATGACCGGACAGGATGCTGTCGAGACCGCCAAGGCTTTCAACGACAGGCTGGATTTCGACGGAGTAGTACTGACCAAGATGGACGGCGACACCCGCGGCGGTGCCGCGCTCTCCATCAAGGCCGTCGTCGGCAAGCCTATCAAGTTCGTTTCGACGGGCGAGAAGATGGAGGCCCTGGACGTGTTCCACCCGGCACGCGTCGCGGACCGCATCCTCGGTATGGGAGACGTCGTCTCCCTCGTCGAGAAGGCCCAGGAGCAGTATGACGAGAAGCAGGCCCGCGAGCTAAAGAAGAAGCTCGCCAAGGACCAGTTCACGCTCGAGGATTTCTACGACCAGATACAGCAGGTCAAGAAGATGGGCAACATCAAGGACCTCGCCGGCATGCTCCCGGGCATGGACAAGGCCCTCAAGGATGTCGACATCGACAACCGTACGGCCTACAAGGCCACGGAGGCCATCATCCAGTCCATGACCGTCGAGGAGCGCCGCCATCCCGAGATCATCAACGGTTCCCGCCGCAAGAGGATCGCGGACGGCTCCGGTACCTCGCTTCCGGAGGTGAACCGCCTGCTCAAGCAGTTCGAGGGAACCAGGAAGATGATGAAATCGGCCGTCAACGGCTCACTGATGCAGCAGATGCGCAACATGAAAGGCATGCGCCGCCGCTAAAGAAAGGCCCTCCGGAAAGAGGGCCTTTTTCTTATTCTCCGAATACAAGTCTCATGTCGCGGGCGATGCCCGGGCCGGCGATGGACGAGGGGATGAACTCCCAGTGGCCGATGACTGCAGGGTCGCCGATGACAGCCGGGTCGATCGATCCGTGCTCCTTCAGGTATTCGTAGATCATGTCGCGGATCTCGGGGTATTTCTTCACGACGCGCTCGTCAATACGGTCGGTGTCGATACCGGCCTTGGCCATGGTGCCGCCACCGCCGGAGGCGCGGTAAGAAGTCATGGCAACGTTGTAGGTGGCTGAGAGGTCGAAGGGAGTGCCGTCGGCCATCGAACTGATGCTGATGCGCTCTCCGGCCGGCTTTGTGACGTCCACAGTGTAGTTCAGACCGGCCATCGAGTCGAAGTTGTAGCTGGCGCCTACGAACGACCAGCGCTCCAGGCCCGTGCGGGAGTCGGGAAGGTTGCGGATGTTCAGGACGCGGTCTCCGGGCTTCGATGCGGTGCGGATCCAAAGGTCATAGGAGGCCTCGAGGAAGTTCTTGACCTCCTGGCCGCTCATCTTGATGACGAACAGCTGGTTCTCGTACTGGTACAGTGTGAAAAGGTCGTTGTATACAAGCTTGCCCGCCTTGATGATGCCGCGCTGGTTGAGGGGGGCGGCAACGGATATCTGTGCCGGCTCGCAGCCCAGGCTGACCGTGTGGATGAGGTTGAGGTAGTCGCTCATCCCGGCGAAGGCGTCACTGAGGTTGAAGTCAGTCTTCAGCTCTCCCACCTCCCTGAGGGTGAATGCTTTGACTGCCTCGTAATCCTTTTGGAAAGCTTTGCGCATCTCCGGGTCTGCCTTTTCCTTGCGGATGGGGATCAGGCCAGACTCGACGGACTTGGAGACGACTTTGTGCTTTTTGACCGTCAGGTTCACGATGCCGTGTCCGAGGTTGCGCGAGTGGCTGCCGGAGTTGAGCAGGGCGATGGTGCCGTTGTCGGTCACGAACGGTCTGTGGTCATGGGCGCAGACGAGCACGTCGACGCCTTTAAGACTCTTGTAAAGGTCAAGTCCCTGGCTTTCGAGGACCGATCCGTCACCGTCTCCGGTACCGGAGTGGACGGCGACGATGACTATCTGCGGCTTTTCCTTGGCGATGACCCTGTCGACATTCTCCTGCACGAGGGGCAGGAGGGACTCGAAATGCATTCCGCTCCAGATGCTCTCGTCCAGCCATGCCTTGATGTTGGCATTGTTGAATCCGAGGACGGCGACCTTGACCCTATTCTTTTTCAGGATGGTATAAGCCGGAAAATACGGCTTGCCGTCGTCATTGCGGATGGCGTTGCCTCCGAGGAAGGGTATACCGTAGCCTTCGATCTCCTTCGCGATGCGGTCATAGACCGGATGGCCCGTCTCTACGTCGTGGTTGCCCCAGATGATGGCGTCATAGTCCATGTAGTCGACCATGCGCGAGAATATGTGCGGAACATCGGTCTCCACATAGTTGAAGTAATACGCTGCGTTGTTGCCCTGGAGGAAATCGCCTGCATCAAGCAGGATGACGTTCTCCTTGCCTACGGCGGCGCGCACGCTGTCCACATAGTAGTTCGCGGCCAGCATGGAGTTCTGGGTACGGCTGTCGACATATGTGGAATCGAAATAGGTCCCGTGTACGTCGTTGGTGGTCAGGACATGGAAAGAATACTCACCGTCCTTGGGACCGCAGCACGCGGCTGCCAGAAAGGCGGGGAGTATGAGCCTCAATGCTTTAGACATGTCAGTATGGGTTTTAGTTGTCGTCTGGGAAGGGGAAACCTACAAGCTGATGGCCGGTCCTGCCGGGACCGGCTGGCTCTGCCTGGCCTGCCGGTTGCGGCGTCCGCCGGCCGCATTCTCGCGGGGATGGCGGAAAGCGTCGAGGTTGAAGAGCACCGATGCCTTGGCCTGCATGCCGATGAAAGGTCCGATGCGGTCCTCACCCTCTCCGGAAGGCATGATGAAATGGCTGACGGCGGAGATCCTTGTGCTGACGAATCCGCCGTTCAGCGGCTGCCAGTAGAGCTCCAGGCGGTTGTACCATGAAGGATAGCCCCTCCTGGTGTAGTAGAATGTCTGTCCGGAGTAGAAGGTCCCTGAATACACGGTGGCGGAGGAAATGTCCGCATAGGAATTGCTGCAGTAAATCATCTGGTTGTCACCGTAATAGAACGTGTCCTCGATGCCGAGGTCCCAGTTGCGGACGTTCAGGACGGCTTCGGCTCCCATGGGGAAATGGGCCCTTTCGCCAGAACTTATGCCGGTCTCGTCATCCTCCGAGGCAATGCTGTAATCGAGCTGGTAGGATGCGATGGCTCCTGCCTTGAGGGACAGCTCCTGCATTCCGAGCTTGCTTCCGAAATCAACTTTCGCGTAAGGATTGAAGTACGCGACGTCCGTGTCGCAGTATGCAAGGTAATTGCCGTTGGAATGCGCATAGGAAGCGGCCCAGCCAAGGGAAGCCCAGTCTATCAATTTGAATGCGCCGGCGGTGGAGACCATCTCGCCGCCCACCCGGTCGATACCCCTCTTGCCAAGTATGTCGAAAGTGGCTTCGGCACGGAAACGGGGAGCTTCGTACTTGACGGTCATTCCTTCCAGGTTGGGGTCATAATACACGAGGTCATCCGCGAAGATGGCCCTGGTGTAGTCGCCCCCGAGCACGGTCCTGGGATAGATGCCGGCATAGAAGTCCAGCACTCCTTTCCCGAGGCGGTTGCGGTAGTTATAATAGAAGAAGATATCCTTTATCAGGTCGAAGTTCCTGAGGGACTGTTGATGTTCCGATTCGGAATAGGTGGCTTCCGCAGTGGGATTGACGCCGAGGTTCTTCGTCAGGTCTACGCCCAGTGCGAGCCTG
>JBGUGW010000282.1:0-6443 GCA_045111695.1 Candidatus Cryptobacteroides sp.
TGGAACGACTTCCGTCACCAGATATCCGCCGGCCAGGGATTCACCCTTACTGGCATCCCTTATTTCAACTCCGACATCGGTGGATTCTTCCCCAGCGGATACAACAAGCGCGGCGAGACTGCGACTTGCTCGCAGAATCCTCTGTTCCAGGAGCTTTACGTGCGTTGGCTGCAGTTCGGAATCTTCAACCCGATGATGCGCAGCCATGGCGAATCCTCGCGCCGCGAAATCTGGGAGTTCGGCGAGAAAGGCGAGCCCGTCTATGACGCCATCGAGAAGAGCATCCGCATGCGCTATGCGCTCCTGCCCTACATCTACAGCACTTCGTGGCAGGTCAGTTCGGCCGACGACAGTTTCATGCGTGCGTTGTTCATGGATTTTCCGAAGGACAGGAATGTCTGGGAGCTCGGCGGCGAGTACATGTTCGGACGCTCCCTGCTGGTGGCGCCCGTAGGCAAAGCCCTGTTCACCGAGGAGACGCGCAGGTATTCGGAGGATCCGGTTGACTGGACCGCTCCGAAGACCTACGACGTCTATCTCCCCGCCGGCGCCGACTGGTATGACTGGTGGACGGGAGAGATGATCAAGGGTGGAAAGAACATCGTGGCCGATGCTCCTCTTGACCGCTGCCCGCTATACGCCCGTGCCGGCGCTATCGTGCCGCTCGGCCCTGACGTGCAGTACTGTGACGAGAAGCCTTGGGACGACCTTGAGGTCCGCGTCTATCTCGGCGCTGACGGCAAGTTCACCCTCTACGAGGATGAGTTCGACGGCCAGGCTTACAAGGCTGGCGCATACACCACCATTGATTTCAACCTCCATGGCCGGACCTTGACGATCGGCGCCCGCAAGGGTTCCTATCCCGGCATGCTGGAGAACAGGAAGTTCCGCATCGTGTATTACGGCAATGGCCAGAAGGGCGAGAAAGCCGTTGAATACAACGGGAAACAATTGACAATCAAGCTATAATGACTAATATGAAGAGAATACTGATGGCCATGGCCGCCCTGGCGGCTTCCATCTCACTTTCCGCCCAGGACAAGCTCTGGTACGACACTCCTGCGGAGGCCTGGCTCCAGGCCCTGCCGATCGGCAATTCCCACATGGGTGCCATGATCTACGGCGGTCCCTCCCACGAGGAGCTACAACTGAACGACGAGACTTTCTGGAGCGGAGGTCCGCACGACAACAACAGCCCGCGTTCGCTGGGCCGCCTCCAGGAAGTCCGTGACCTGATCTTCGCGGGTCAGGAGGAGGAAGCCGCGAAGATAGTCGGCGAGGACTTCATCGTCGGCCCTCATGGCATGAAATACCTTACGCTCGGCAGCCTGGTACTGGATTTCGACGGCATCGAAGAGCCGTCGGATTACTATCGCGACCTCGATCTTGGTTCGGCCGTGGCCAGTGTCTCCTTCACTGCCGGAGGCGTGAAATACACTCGCAAGGTTTTCGCTTCGTTCGCCGATGACGTGGTGGTGCTCAGGCTCGACGCCGACCGCAAGGGTGCGCTCTCGTTCCGCCTTTCGCATACCAGTCCGCTCCCTTCGAAAGCAGCCTACAGCGGCAACGCCGCCTCGGCGCACATCGATCCTGTAGATCACGAAGGTATTGAGGGAAAGGTGTTTGCGGAACTAAAGGCTGAGGTGAAGACCGATGGAAAGGTCACTTCTGACGCGGAGGGCGTACATGTCAGCGACGCCTCCTACGCGACCGTCTTCATTTCCAGCGGGACCAACTATGTCAATTATCACGACATCTCCGGCGACCCTTCCGCAAAGATCGCCAAGGCTCTTGCCAGTGCCGAAAAGATGTCGTTCAAGAAGCTGATGAAGCGCCATGTTAAGGTCTATGCCCCTCAGTATGAGCGCGTCCGCCTGGATCTTCCTTCCGGCGAGAATGCCAAGTTGAGGACTGACGACCGTCTCGACGCCTTCACCGACAGCGACGACATGGGCATGGTGGCGCTGCTGTTCAACTACGGACGCTACCTGCTCATCAGCTCTTCGCAGCCCGGCGGACAGCCCGCCAATCTCCAGGGTATCTGGAACAACAGCGTCGACGCCCCTTGGGATAGCAAGTATACCATCAATATCAACGCCGAGATGAACTATTGGCCGGCCGAGGTTACGGGTATACCCGAGACTGCCGAGCCTTTGTTCCAGTTCATCCGCGAACTGAGTGAGACAGGCGCCATAACCGCACGTGAGATGTACGGTGCCGGCGGCTGGATGGCCCATCACAACACCGACCTCTGGCGTGTCGCAGGTCCGGTTGACGGGCCCGAGTGGGGCATGTTCCCCAATGGCGGCGCATGGCTTGCCACCCATCTGTGGCAGCATTACCTCTATTCCGGCGACAAGGCTTTCCTTAAGGAATGGTATCCGGTGATCAAGGGCGCTGCTGACTTCTACCTCGACTACATGCAGCCCCATCCGGAGTACGGATGGCTGGTGGTCGTGCCTTCGGTCAGTCCGGAGCATGGCCCCATGGGCAAGCGCACGGCTATGACTGCAGGCTGCACCATGGACAACCAGATTGTATTCGACGCTTTGACGCAGGCCCGTGACGCCGCCAAAGCACTTGGAGTGGACTCCGATTATGTGACGCGCCTTGACGGCGTGATCGCACAGATCCCTCCCATGCAGGTCGGACAGTACGGCCAGCTCCAGGAATGGATCCAGGACGGTGACGATCCCAAGGACGAGCACCGTCATATCTCCCACCTTTACGGCCTCTATCCTTCCAACCAGATCAGTCCTTTCTCGCATCCCGAGCTTTTCAACGCCGCGCGCAAGACTCTTGAGCAGCGCGGCGACATGGCGACGGGATGGAGCCTCGGCTGGAAGACCAATTTCTGGGCGCGCATGCTGGATGGTGACCACGCTTTCCTCATCATTTCCAATATGTTGAAACTCCTGCCCGCATCGGGTAATTCCGGCGGCGGCTTCGGCTTCGGCGGTTTCGGCAGCGGCGGTGCCGACAGGGCCCGTTACAGGAACGGGAGGACTTATCCCAACCTCTTCGACGCCCATCCGCCGTTCCAGATCGACGGCAACTTCGGCGTGACCGCAGGTATAGCCGAGATGCTCGTCCAGAGCCACGACGGCGCGGTGCACCTGCTGCCCGCCCTGCCTTCGGCATGGCCTGAAGGCAGCGTGACCGGGCTCCGCGCCCGCGGCGGTTTCACCGTGGACATGGCCTGGTCGGACGGCGCCCTCAGCGATGCGAAGGTCAAGTCCTCCATCGGAGGAGTGCTCCGCATTCGCTCGGCCGTCCCTCTCCAGGGCCGCGGGCTCAAAGATGCCTCGGGCCCCTGCCCGAATGCCCTCTATGCCCCTGCGGAAGTCAAATCCGCCGCCTCTCCGGCCGGACTTGATACTCCTCAGGTGTACGAATACGACATCGTGACCAAACCTGGCAAAACATACAAAATCAAAAAAGCGATCTGATATGAAAAAGTTGTTGTTGTTCGTTATGGCGCTGTCCCTGACTTGTTCCGTGCAGGGCGCCGTTGACAAGAATTTCCACATCTTCATCTGCATCGGCCAGTCCAACATGGAGGGTAACGCCCGCGTGGAGGACCAGGACCGTGAGGGCATCAGCCCGAACTACCTGATGATGGCTGCAGTAGATTTCCCGGGCATGAACCGCATGAAGGGCAACTGGTATCCCGCCGTTCCGCCGCTATGCCGCGAGAATACTGGCCTCACTCCTGCCGACTATTTCGGACGAACCCTGCTCGAGAACCTTCCCGAGGGCCACAGGGTCGGTATCATCAACGTTTCCGTGGCCGGTTGCAAGATCGACGCTTTCATGAAGGACCGTGCCGAAGAATACGGCAAGACCGGTGCCGACTGGCTCCAGAACATCATGCAGATCTACGGAGGCAATCCTTACAACTATGTCGTAGACCTTGCAAAGAAGGCCCAGAAGGACGGCGTCATCTCCGGTATCCTACTGCACCAGGGCGAGTCCGATCCTGATGATGAGACCTGGCCGGACAAGGTCAAGAGCATCTATGACGATTTCCTCAAGGACCTGAACCTCAAGGCTGAGGAGTGTCCTCTGCTGGCCGGTGAGGTCGTCAACAGCGACCGCGGCGGCGTCTGCGGCCCCATGAACCGCATCATCAACAAGATCCCCGATGTCATCCCTACGGGCCATGTCGTGTCGTCCAGCGGCTGCAAGGAGAATTTCGACCGCCTGCATTTCAGCGCCGCCGGTTACCGCCAGCTCGGCCGCAACTATGCCATGGTGATGCTTCCGCTCATGGGCTACGAGGCCCGTCAGACCGGCGGCGCCATCGACGGCGGCCTCGAGTCCCCGATCGTCCACTCGATGCCCCGCTTCCCGGGAATGGGCGGCGGCCGCAGGCCTGAAGGCGCTCCCGCCCGCCCCATGACTCCCAATGTCACTTTCAACATCAGCGCTCCGCGCGCCAAGGAAGTGTTCTTCACCTCACAGTTCACCCAGGGCCGTCTGCCGATGACCAAGAACAGCAAGGGCATCTGGAGCATCACGGTCCAGCCCGAGAAGGCCGACATCTATCCCTACAATTTCATTGTAGACGGCGTCAGCGTGGCCGATCCGGCCAACATGAACATATTCCCCAACGAGAATTTCAAGCAGAGCCTCGTCGAGATTCCGGATCCGGAGGCCCTCTACACCGTCAATGACGTTCCTCACGGAAAGGTGAGCTACTGCACCTACAAGTCTTCCGTGCTGAACCTTGACAGGCCGCTGCTCGTCTATACCCCCGCAGATTATGAGACTTCCGGCAAGAGGTATCCTGTATTCTACCTCGTAAGCGGTACCACCGACACCGAGGAGACCTGGTTCAAGGTCGGCAAGCTCAATGTCATCCTCGACAACCTCATCGCCCAGGGCAAGGCCGAGCCCATGATCGTCGTGATGCCTTACGGCAACATGATGAACGGCACCCCGAGGCCCAATACTATGGCTTCCGTCAGCATGTACAAGGTTTTCAATGAGGAGCTTACCACCTGCATCATGCCGTTCGTGGAGTCCAGTTTCCGTACGATCAACGACAAGGACCACCGCGCTATTGCGGGATTCTCCCGCGGCGGCGGCCAGTCGCTCTTCGCGGCCCTTTCCAACCTTGACAAGTTCGCGTATCTCGCTTCCTATAGCGCATACCTCATCCCCGAGGCGCTGGACACCTGCTTCCCGCAGTACGCCGCCAATCCCGCCCTGCTGAACGACGGCCTCAAGCTGTTCTGGTTCGGTGTCGGCACCTCCGACGGCCTCTATCCGGATGTCATCAGGCATCAGGAATACAATGACGCCAAGGGTATCAAGTACGAGAAGATATTCACCGACGGCGCCCATACCTGGATGAACGCACGCAATTATCTGTCAATCACTCTTCAAAGATTCTTCAAATGAAAACTAAACTCACATTGCTTGCACTTCTGCTTACGGCCCTGACTTCAGGGCTGTCGGCACAGAGCCTCAAAGTCAACGACCTCGAGTATCTCGAGGATACCGGCGTCAATTTCCTTGTCTACAGCAACAACTACACTGGAATGTTCTGTGACGAGAAGACCGCCGCCATCGAGATCATTCTCCGCGGAGTCCGTATCGCCACGGGCGGCGGCATCCGCCTGATGAACACCCCCGAGCAGTGGGACATCTATCCCGTGCTGGAGTCCAGGACCGTTGACAAATCCGACAATTCCATCTCCGTAGTCCTGGATTATGCGGACTACGGCTTCAAGTCCACCATCAAGGTGGCCGCGAAGGACAGGGGAGTGACGATGGCCGTCTATCTCGACAAACCCGTTCCCGAGAATCTCGTCGGAAAGGCCGGCATGAACATGGAGTTCTTCCCGGCGACATATTTCGGCAAGACCTTCCTCGTGGACGGCATGCCGGACATCTTCCCTAAGCATCCTGCCGGAAGCACCGAGATGCAGCCCAACAGCGAGAAGATCACCCAGATCTTCGGCCTGTCGACCTTCAACGACCGCGGCCGCGACGAATTCATCGTCCCGCATCCCATCGCCACCGGCCACAAGCTCGTCCTAGCTCCCGAGGATGACGACCTCCGTGTCGCTTTCAGTTCCGACTCCGAGATCAATCTCTTCGACGGCCGCAACCTGTCGCCGAACGGCACATTCGTGGTCCGTACCTACCTCCCCGGAGGTAAGACCGGCAAGGTCGCCGAATGGTACATCGAGACCTCGTACGATCCTTCCTGGGTGAGGAAGCCGAACATCGGCATCTCTCAGGTCGGTTATACTCCGGCCCAGAAGAAGGTCGCCGTCGTCGAGCTTGACAAGAACTACAAGCTCCCCGCCAAGGCCAAGGTCATCCGCGTGGATGCTGACGGAAGGCGCTCCGTTGCCCTCGAGCCGGCCGTTAAGGAATGGGGCGTTTACAACAACCGCTACAATTACGCCACCGTCGACTTCTCGTCCATC
>JBGUGW010000283.1:0-2429 GCA_045111695.1 Candidatus Cryptobacteroides sp.
CCTTGGACTGGCGGTCTCCGGAAGTTTCCCATGGGCCAAGGTTCCGGCTTATGCAGCCGCCCAGATGCTCGGAAGTTTTTGCGGGGTGTGCTTGGTATACTGCTTCTATAAGGACCATTACGATATCACGGACGACCCCGATGCCAAGCTCGGAACGTTCTGTACCATGCCCGCCATTCCCAACCGCTGGCGCAACCTTTTCTGCGAGATACTCGGCACCTGGGTGCTCGTTTTCATCATCCTCGTATTCTCTACCGAAGGTGAGACTCCCCAGATAGGACTCGGATCGCTCGGAGCGCTGCCCGTAGCATGCCTGATCATGATAATAGGCATGGGCCTAGGCGGCACGACCGGTTACGGCATCAATCCCGCCAGGGACCTGGCGCCGCGTTGCGCGCATGCCGTGCTGCCCATCAAGGGCAAGCGCGACAGCGGCTGGTCCTACGCGTGGGTTCCGGTCCTCGGCCCGTGTACGGGCGCGGTCCTCGCAGCGCTGGTTTTCAACCTCCTGTTCTAGAAAAACGGCTCCGGAATACTTTTAACAACTTTTTTCCGCATTTTGAATATTTTTTAAAAATTATTTCGTATATTGCGGAAGCAGTTAGTTAAAAGTGTATAATTATGAGTTCTTCCAACGTCCCCAGAACCTCTTCAAAGGTTCAGGCAATGCCTGCATCAGCGATCCGCAAGCTCGTTCCATTCTCCGAGGCAGCTGAGGCCTCAGGCGTCAAAGTCTATCATCTGAACGTCGGAGCTCCGGACATCAAGTCGCCGGGCTGCGCCATCGACGCGGTCATCCGAAAGTGCGAGAGCATGCACCATCTCTCCTACACCAATTCCGCAGGACTCATGGAGCTCAGGAAGGGGCTCGTTGAGAAGTATTACCGCAAGATCGGCATCAACCTCGAAGTCTCCGAGCTCCTCGTGGAGGTGGCCGGCAGCGAGGCTTTCGCCGTTGCGATGCAGATTGCGGCAGATCCGGGGGACGAGATCATCGTGGTGGAACCCTTCTATACCAATTATCAGACATTCGCATTCCTCAACGGCCTGACGCTCAAGGCCGTGCATACGGATATCCGCGAGGGCTTCAAGGTCCCGGACATCAGCGCGTTCGAGGCTCTCGTCACGCCTAAAACCAAGGCTGTGCTCCTCTGCAACCCCTGCAATCCTTCGGGCAAGCTCTTTACCAAGGACGAGATGATGAAGCTCGGCGACTTCTGCCTGCGTCACGGACTCTTCCTGATCTCTGACGAGGTCTACCGCGAGTTCTGCTACACGGACGAGCCGCATTTCAGCGCCATGAACATCCCCGGGTGCGAACAGAACGTCATCCTGGTCGACTCCGTCTCCAAGCGCTACAACCTTTGCGGCGCGCGCATCGGAGTCATCGCCTCGCACAACAAGGACGTGATGGCCGCTGCGCTCAAGTTCGCCCAGTCGCGCCTCTGTCCGCCTGTTTTCGGTCAGTACGCCTCCATCGGTGCCCTCGACACTCCGCAGGAGTATTTCGACGAGGTGCGTGAGGAGTATATCCGCCGCCGCGACACTGCCGTGGAGGCCCTCAATGCCATGCCCGGAGTGTTCACCCCCATGCCCTACGGTGCTTTCTATACCGTAGCCGAGCTGCCGGTCGACAATGCCGAGGCTTTCGCCAAATGGCTGCTCACCGAGTTCCGTCTGGACGGCGAGACCGTGATGGTCACGCCCGCGGCCTCATTCTACAGGACCCCCGGAATGGGCACCAACCAGGTGCGTATCGCCTATGTCCTCGAGGTCCCCGAGCTCCGCAAGGCCATGAAGGTGCTCGCCGCCGCCCTGGAGGCATATCCCGGAAAGACCAACTGACAGTCTCCAATCCTCAGGCTATGATTTACGACATGGATATGATCCGGGCCCACTACGAAACGTACGGAGCCCGGGTGAGGGTTGCGAAGGCTGCGATGGCCAGGCCGCTTACCCTTGCTGAGAAGATCCTTTTCGCCCACTTGTTCGAGCCGGGCGATTACCTGGAGAGGGGAGACTACGCCTTCTTCCGTCCCGACCGCGTCGCCATGCAGGATGCGACGGCCCAGATGGCCGTCCTGCAGTTCATGAATGCCGGCAAGAACAGCGTCTGCGCTCCTACTTCCATACATTGTGACCACCTTATCTGCGCCCAGAAAGGCGCGGAAACCGACCTCCCGGAGGCCTGCATGGTCAACAGGGAGGTGTATTCCTTCCTCGAATCTGCCGCGTCGCGTTACGGGATGGGCTTCTGGAAGCCCGGTGCCGGCATCATACACCAGATCGTCCTCGAGAACTATGCGTTCCCCGGAGGCATGATGGTCGGAACGGATTCGCATACCCCCAATGCCGGAGGACTCGGCATGCTCGCCATAGGCGTCGGCGGTGCCGACGCAGTGGACGTCATGGCAGGGATGGACTGGGAG
>JBGUGW010000284.1:0-17320 GCA_045111695.1 Candidatus Cryptobacteroides sp.
CCGTTCGCACCCACCGAAGTCGACATCGACTTCCCTGCACCTAAGCTCGCACGCATCAAGGAGCTTGTCGCTACAGGAAAACCGGTGGTAGCTGATATCAACCCCACCGGTTCATCCCTGGTGATCACTCCCGAGCTCAAGGCCCTTCCGCAGGCTATGATCCTATCGTTCGACCCTACGGATGCTGCCGTTCTGGATGTCGTCTTCGGACGCCACAATCCCAAGAGCAAGCTCCCGTTCGAGATCCCGTCGTCGATGGATGCCGTCAGGGCCCAGAAGGAAGACGTACCTTTCGACTCCCCAGCCCCGTCGTTCGCATTCGACTTCGGCCTGAGCTACTAGATCATCCCTACCTCATTCGGTCGCGGGCGTCCTTACCGGCGCCCGTGCCTTTATATTTGCTGTCGGCGCTGTTGAAACGGTAGCGGACGGAAAATACAATCCTCCGGGTATCCGTGATGACACTCTGGGTGATGCGGTAGCTGCCCAGGTCGGTGAAAATATTGTAGTAACCCAGTCCGGCAAGGTCCTTCCCCTCGAGGCGGAGTACCAGCGACCCGTCGCGCAGCATTGTCTTCTGCACTGCAGCCGAGAGGTCGAGGAAATGGTTGGTGACCATCACGTTCTTGTCATATCCGGGGCTGAGGTATTGTCCTCCGAGTTCAAACTGCCAGCCTTTCTTCAAACTGAAAGTATTGAGCAGTTGGGCGATCCAGATGGGCTTGTCGTTGAATGAAAGGACCTTCGAGGAGGGTGCGCCCAGCTCCGATGCATCGACGCTGAGCCAGCTCTGCTGCATTCCCACAGTGTAGCCCATCGTCCATATGCCGACCGTCGGGGTAGCGCTCAGGAACGCCGACAGACCGCGGATCGGGACTCCGAGGTTGAACGGCTGAAGCATTATCACGCCCTCGGAGTTATAGGGAACGGCCCAGGTGATGATGGGGTTGTCGGTGCGGTTGTAATTCGCCACGAAGGTGAGGAATTTCCAGATTGAGGTCAGGGAGAACTCCTGTAAGGTCTGGGGCTGGAGTTTGGCATTTCCGCTCTGGAGCGTATAACGGTTGTTGTAGCGGATAGCGCTGGACAGCATCGAAAAGCTGGGACGGGCGGTACGTGCGCTGTAGCTAAGGATCGTCTGGACCGGGCCGAAGGCCCCGGCGAATGAGAGCGAAGGGAAAAGGTTGTCGTAACGCTTCGAGAAGCTCTCGCTGCCGAGCAGGTCGTCATAGGAATAATCCACGTGTTCGTAACGCAGTCCCGCGCCCACCTGGCCTATTTTGCCGAGCATGAATCCGTAGTTGACGAAACCGGCATAATTGTCCTCCCTCACTCGTGAGGAAGAAGCGGGAACAGCGGCTCCCTTGAGAGAATACTCGTCGCTGAGCCGGGAGAATGTCTCCTCCGTACCGAACTGCAGCGCTCCTTTCCAAACAGGGTATGAGAATACGAGCTTGGCGGCATAGAGCCTGTTGTCCGAAAGCGACTCGGTGGTCACTGTCGCATCCTCGATGGCGCTCTCCTCGTCGGAACGGGAACGCTTGCTGTCGGCCATGCTGAAATAGTCCAGGTTGAGGTCGATGCCCAGCTTTCCGGCGATGCCGTTGTAGTAGGCGTTCGCACTCAGGGAACCGGGGAGCCTTGAGCCGTTGCTGCCTTCCGATGAAGTCTTCAGATGGTCGTACTGCGCCCCGTCCATGAAGATGTATTCGTCTATCAGGACATGCTCGCCATAATGGTAGGTGCTGTTCCAGTCCGCCTTGAATCCGACGGAATGGTTGTCGGCGACCTGCCAGTTGAAACCTCCGTTGAGACCGGCATTCTTCCCGGCGAAGTCAGCGTCAATGATACCATCCTGCTTGAACAGCTCCTGGCCAAGGGTCTCCTGTACGATGTCGCTGAGCTGGATCTCACTGCCCTTGGCAGCGTTTATGCCTCCAAAGACGTCCAGACCGCCGTTACGGTAGTTGGCGTTGAAGGACCCGTCCGGGTCGTTGTTCTCCTTGCGGCGAAGCGACTGGGCGTCGGACATGTTCACGTTGAAGCCGAAGCCCTCGCCCTGGCGCTTGACAGTGCGGATGCGGACGACAGCGCGCACGGTGGCGTCGTACTGGGCCCCGGGGTTCGATATCACCTCGACGCTCTGGATCTCATGGCTGAGAAGCCTGTCCAGTTCGCCGGAGTCCGTGACCTTGTGGCCGTTGATATATATCTGGGGAGCACCCTTGCCTATCACCTCCAACCCGTCACGGCCCTTGATGAGACCGGGAACCTTGCCGAGGACATCGCGCGCCGTGCCGGCGTTTTCCAGCACGGATCCGCGCACGGAAGTGGCAAGGCCCTCTCCGGTGATCCTGGTCTTGGGCATCACGGCTTGGACCATGGCCTCGCCAAGCATTTCGGAATCTTCCTCAAGCCTGATGGCGGGGAGTTCCATCTGGGCGTCTTTCAGCCGCACGGTCTGGGACGCATCCTTGTAACCTACGAGCGAGACGGTGAGTTTGTACTCTCCATAAGCGGCGCGCAGTTCGAAGCGGCCGTCGGCGTCGGCGGTAGTGCCGCAGACAATGGCGCCGTCAGCGCCGGAGAGATAAGCAGTCGCAAATCCGGCCGGGACTCCGTCGACGTCGACGGCAGTGCCGCGGAGAAGTGTTTCGTTCTGGCGGGCTGCAGATGCGCAGATCGAAAACGCCAGGGTGCAGAAAAGGAAGAACGCTAGTTTCTTAGAGTTCATATCAATAAGTATTTGTCAAGTTGTTTCTAAAAATCCAGATTCCTTCCGCGATAGAAGTCAAGTATCTTGGACTGGTAAAGGTATTCGTACCTGGCCTGCACGAGGTTCGACTCGGCGGACATGTAGCGGGCCTTGGCCTCGTTGAACTCGGTGATGCCGGACTTGCCGTTCTCATACATGGCCTGGGCCAGCTCGAAGGCATCTTCGGCGCTGACTGCGGCAACCTGGCTGCTGCGGTATTTGGCCTGCGAGCCTACTGCATTGTAGTATGCCTGCTGGATCTCCTTGTACAGCGATTTCCTGGTGTTGTCGAGCATTATCTCCTGGTTCGAGTAGGACAGCCTGGCGTTGCGCACCTGGTTGCGGTTGGAGAAATGGCTGAAGATGGGAATGTTGAGATTGAGGCCGATGTACTGGCTGAAGTTGTTCTTGATCTGGTCCGGGAAACCCGATGAGGGATATCCGGACGAAGTATAGTAGTTGGTCCCGAGTCCGCCGCTGAGGGACAGCGAGGGCAGGAACGAGTCCTTTGCGAGGTCGATGCTCTTCAAAGCCTGGTCGAGACGTATTTCCTCGGCCTTGACGGCAGGTTTGAACTGCACGGCGTCGGCATAGATGGCCTCGGGATCCATGAGCATGGCTGTCTCCAGGCCCTCCACGGACGGACGGGCGACATGGAATCCTTCGGGGGAAGGCAGCTCGAGCAGCTGGGTGAGGTCAAGGATGGCCAGCGAGAGGTTGTTTTCAGCCTGGGTCGCGCTGACGCGGCTCTGCGCGAGCGTAGCCTCCTGCGCGGAGACGTCGGCGCGCGACGCCTTGCCGTTCGCGGCCATTTCCGTCAGGCGCACCACCTGCAGCGAATCGATCTCCACCTGGCTTTTGGCGACGTCCAGGATCTCCATATTGTAAAGGATCTGTACGTACGCCTGGGCCACCGCCACGCGGATGTCATCCTTTGCTTTTTCCAGATCGGCGGTGGCCGCGGCGAGGTTCAATTTGGAAAGTTCAATATTATGTTTAATCTGGAAGCCGTTGAAGACCGGCACCTGGGCGCCGACGCTGAACGAAGTGTTCGTCGTATTGGTGTTGGCGTAGGTATTGTCCGCGGTAAGACCGCGGCCGAAGGAGAAGTTCTGTCCCGCGCTGCCGCTTACGCTGGGAAGGCGGTTGTTTTCAGCGGTATTGAGGTCTATCTCCCTCTGCTCCACGTTCAATCCGCTCCGCTTCACGCTGAGGTTGTTCTCCAGTGCATGGTTGATGCACTGCGGGAGCGTCCACACCCGCTCCTGGGCCTGAGCCCCGGAGGAAAATGCAGCCATAAGGGCCGCAGCAATTATGATCCTTCTCATGGCTACTCCACTATTTTGGAACCGCGGACCTTGGTACCCTCGGTCACGCCGCTCTTGATTTCGATATTGACTCCATCGCTGAGGCCGGTCTCGACCTTGGTGCGGGTGGTGCTGCCGTCGGCATTGAGTACCTGTACATAAGTATCGTCACCGTCGAACTCCAGCGCGCTTTCCGGCAGGGAAAGCACTCCCTTCGCCTCCTCCAGCACGAACTCGGCGTTGGCGCTGTAACCCGAACGGATCATCTGGTCGGAATTGACGGTCACGGCCGCCTTGATCTCGAACTGGTTGGCGCCGTTGCTCTCCACGGCCTTCGGCGAGATGTACTCGAGGGTCGCGTCGAACGAGTAGTTCTGAAGGGCGCCGATGGTGATGACTACGGGAAGACCCTCGTAGAGCGAGCCCACCTCAGTCTCGTCGACATTGCCGTCAAAGATAAGGTCGTTCATGTTCGCCACCGTTGCGACCGTCGTACCGTCGTTCATCGTATTGGCCTGGATCACGGAGTTACCTACCTTGACGGGGACATCGAGGATGAGGCCGGTGATCGTGGAGCGTACCAGGGTGGAAGAAGAGGTGGCGTTGGAGCGGGAGACACCGTCACGGATGACCTCGAGGGCGTCCTGTGCGGCAGACCTTTCCTCCTTGGCCTGGTTCAGGGCCTGCAAGACCTTCTCGAACTCGTCGGCGCTCACGAGCTGCTTGTCATAGAGCGCCTTTTCGCGGTCATAGTTTGTCTGGGCCTGCTTGAGGTTGATCTCGGACAGGCGCACGCGGCTCTGGGCGGAGCTCAGGGAATTCATGTCGGGAATAACCTTGAGCTTGGCGATCACCTCGTTCTCCTGCACCTGCTCGCCGGCTTTCTTGTATATCTCGGCGATAATGCCGTTGATCTGGGGCTTGACATTCACTTCGTTGCGGGGAATGATCTTGCCGGTCACGACGGTGGTGCGCTGGATGTCCATGACGGCAGCTTCCAGCTCCTGATAGCGGACTTCCGCCGGACGGGACTGCTTGTAGAGGAACACGAAGGTTCCGATCACTAAGAGTGCGATAAGCGCGGTAATGATGTACTTCGAAAACTTTTTCATATATGGTTCGTTTTTTTATTATTCATCTCTCATTGCATCTACGGGCTTGATGTTCATTGCGCGGAGGGCCGGGGCGAGGCCGGCCAGGATTCCGAGTACGGCGAGGAGCGCAGCCGCAGCCACGGCCAGCCAGAAGCCGATCTGGAATTCGGGCGTGAAGTCGCCTGAAGCGGCCACTATCTTTTCGGCCACACTGAGCGTCAGCACCGAGAACATTATCCCGAACATCCCCGCTATCAGCGTAAGGCTGATACTTTCGAGCATGATCTGCGAAAGGATGTCGCGCGGGGTGGCGCCGATGGCCCTCCTGATACCGATTTCGACCGTGCGTTCCTTGACCGTCACCATCATGATGTTGCTCACACCGATGGCACCTGCGAACAGGGTTCCGAGGCCGATCAGGAGGATCAGGAAATCAACTCCGCGGAAAAGGGTATCGATCAGCGTGAATATCTCTTCGGTATTGAGGAAATACATCGCAGGCTCATCCTTGGGGTCAAAGAAGTGCTCACGGCCCAGGACCTGGCGCACGCGGGGCTCCAGGGACGACATCTTGATGCCGGACTTGGCGGTCATGCAGATGATGTCGACATTGTCGCCGCGGTTGTAAAGCTGCAGCGCGACCGTCGAAGGGATGACAACCTTCTGGGAAGTGTTGCCGTTGATACTCATAGTTCCCGACGAGAAGTTCACTCCCACCACCTGGAAGAATACCGAACCGACCTGGATGAAAGATCCGCACGGGTCTCCCCCGTCAGGGAAGAGTTCGTTGTAGATGCGTTTGCCTATGACACAGACCTTGCGGCCGCGCTCCACGTCAACCTCGTTGAGGTAGCGACCGTACTTCATACGGGGAGCCTCAATCTCGATGTAGTCGGCGTTCACACCGGTAACGGAGCAGTTGGTATTCTGCGAATTGTAAACGGCAGTCTGGCCCCACTGGCTGATCATCGGAGTGACCACGCCTATCTCGGGAATGAGCATCTTCATCCGCTCCATGTCCCTGTATTTCAAAGACCAGTACCTGCCTTCCTGAAAGCCCTTGTAAGGTACGGAAGTGTTGGAGGAAACTATGATGGCGGCATTGGATGCGAACCCCTCGAAATTGGACTTGAGCAATCCCTTGACACCGTCCCCGGCGCCCAGCATCGCCAGCAGCATGAACAGGCCCCAGAAAATACCGAAACCGGTCAGGAGGCTCCTGCTCTTGTTGCGCAGCAGCGAGTCGGCGATCTCGTGATATGTGTTGATATCCAGTCTCATTCCGCTCTCAGTGCTTCAATGGGTTTGACTCTGGCAGCTTTGCTGGCCGGAATGAGTCCGGCCAGGGTGCCCGCGACGATCAGCAGGAGTGTTGCCTCCAAGGCGACGTCCAGTCCTACCGAAGGGTTCTTCATTATGTTGATGGTCTCTCCGAGCACCTCGACGGGGTTCGAACCGACCGTAGCGTCCAGTACACGGCAGGCGATCATGCCCAGCACCATTCCGATATATCCGAAGAATGCGGTGATCGACACGCTCTCGGCGATGATGAGTTTCATCACGGACCAGGGGCCGGCGCCTATGGCTTTCCGGATACCGAACTCGTGCGTGCGCTCCTTGACGGTTATGAGCATGATGTTGCTCACTCCGACGATTCCGCTCAGCAGCGTGAACAGGCCTATGATCCACAGGAAGACCTCGAGGACATGGCGTCCCTTGTTCATCTGCATGTTCATCGTGAACGAGTTGGAGATCCATATGGCCCTTTCGTCGTCCGGAGCGGCACCGTGGTAATTGTTGAGGACACGCTTGTAATCTTTCTCGAAGGCTTCGTTCTCCTCCTCGGTATCGAGGCCGTGGAAGGTGAAGGCCAGCATGTCTATCTTGTCGCTCTTGGAGAATATGCCCCGGAGAGTAGTGTAAGGAGTGTATATCTCCGAATCGTCCTCATTCTCAGCGGCATGGCGCACGCCGACGATCTTGAAGGAAAGGTTGCCTATCTTGACCCTCTGTCCGATGACGGAGTCATAGTTCTCCTTGCCGCCAAGGAAGTTGCGGGCCTGGAGGTGTGTGATGACGATAACCTTGCGTCTGCTTTCTATGTCGTTGCGGTTGACGAAGCGTCCAGCGAGTATTTCGATGCCATACAGGCGGGCGATATCGGGATATACGCCGTTCAGGGTGATGTCGAAGTAACGCTTGCCATAGGTCATCTTGAAGCCGCTCTGGCTGAGCGTGGCGGAAATCTCGTCGATGTGGTCGGCGAAGACCGGGCTGGCCGTCAGGGCCATGTCCTGGTCGTCCAGTTCGATGAGACGGCCCTGCTTGAAGCCGCCGTAGGGCTTAGATGTAGTGTTTCCGTACACCCGCATCGTGTTGACTACGATACCCTCGCTGTTCTCGTCGAAGATGTTCATGATGCCGTTGCCGGCACCGAGCAGGGCTATCAGCATGAAGATGCCCCAGGCCACGGCGAAACCGGTCAGGCAGGTGCGCAGCTTGTTGCGGCGGACGGACTCCCATATTTCTACGAAAACGTCTCTCATGGCATCATTTCATAATGGTGGAAGCCCCGAACGCGGACGCGTTGTGCTGGGCGTTCATCTCGATCTCGCCGATGATGCCGTCCTTGATATGTATGATCTTGTCTGTGCAGTTGGCCACACCGCTCTCGTGCGTCACCACTATCAGGGTGACTTTCTCCTCGCGGTTAAGCTGGCCGAGCAGGTCCATGACCTCGACGGAGGTCTTGGAGTCGAGGGCTCCGGTCGGCTCGTCGGCAAGTATGATCTGGGGATGGGTGATGAGGGCGCGGGCGATGGCGACGCGCTGCTTCTGTCCGCCGGACATCTCGTTGGGGTAGTGCTTGGCCCATTCCTTCAGGCCGAGGCGCTCGAGATATTCCATGGCAAGGGCGTGGCGCTTGCTGCGGCTGACTCCCTGGTAGAAGAGGGGAAGCTCTACGTTCTCGACGGCGGTCTTGAATCCGATGAGGTTGAAAGACTGGAAGATGAATCCTATCATGCGGTTGCGGTAGTCCGCAGCCTGGCGCTCGCTGAGATCTTTAATAAGCTTGCCGTCCAGCCAATACTCACCCGTATCGTAGTTGTCCAGTATGCCCAGGATGTTGAGCAGCGTGGACTTGCCGGAGCCGGAAGCTCCCATGATGGAAACAAACTCTCCCCTGTCGATGGAGAGGTCTATTCCCTTGAGGACGTGCAGAGGCTGGCCGTTATCGTACGTCTTGTTGACGCCTTTGAGTTCTATCAGCATATCGTATCTATTCTGTTCGTTTCTGCAAATCTAAGTAAAAATTATTGAAAAACAATAATCTTTTAAAAGATTTCGTTAATTTTTTACTGAAACGTTTTTCGTTTCATAGTGTAATACCGAACTAATACACTGCAAAGCTAAGACAATTTCTTTAAACTGCAAAAAAAATCTTCACTTTTTTACTGATAGAACGAATACCGTGCCGGTTTGTGGCAGGCCGAAGACGATTATTCTTCGGAAGAAAGGACAAAATCCGCGGCGGCCAGAAGCTGCTCGTAGAAATCCTCGCCGAAACGGCGGATGAGCGGGCCGCGAAGGAACTGATAGACGCGGACGCCCTCGCGGCGTCCTTTTTCGAAGGCCTCCTTGCAGATATCCCAATGGTGGACGTTCAGGGCAAGGGTCCCGTTGGAGAGTTTCTTGATGCGGATGGGATACAGGGCACAGGAGACGGGCTTGACGAAATCGCAGCCTCCCATGACATGGCAGCGCTCGATGGCGCACAGGCAATTGCCGTTCTCGAAGAGGGTGTAGGCGCATTCCTGGGTACCGGGCACAAGAGGGGTGACGATGTCCCCCTCGAAATCAATCTCGAAGAATCCCTTTGACTCGGCTGCGGCGCGCCCGGCCTCGCTCATGAGCGGGGAATAGGCGGGATAATCGCGCTCCAGGAGCGCGGTCTCGCCCTCTTCCAGGGGCGCGCCGCAGTCCCCCACTATGCAGCATTTCCCCTTACACACCTCATAGTCGCAGGAGAAATACTCTGTGAAGACATCCTCGGAGACGAGGCAGTCACCTATCTGGACTATCGTGCCGAAACCGTTCTTTCCCATGATATCAATAAACTACGAATTCAACCTTGCTTCCCGAATCCAGGGCCGAAAGGATCTCCTTGACCGAAGCGGGTGTCACAGCTCCGACCTTGGACTTGTATCCCGTGACCATGTCCTTGCCTGCGGAATAGCGCAGCATGGCGGCATCGGCCAGGAAGCCGGGATCCGACATCGAAGCCTCCAGCTCGGACTGCAGCTCAGCCCTGGAGGCCGCCACCGAGGAATCCGAAGGGCCGTCCGAGGAGAAGGTGGCGAGCGCACTCCTGAGCACTCCGAGGACGCGCAACGGGTCCTCCGGCACTATATCGGCCGGAAGCCCCTCCTCAGACGCAGGCCGGCAGACTATCCTGAGCGACAGGCGCTCGGCCGGGAAAAGCTCAAGCTCGTCGGACACTTCCGCATACATCCCCGTGCCCGCCAGCGCGCCCGCGAGATGCTTGCGGAGCTCCATGGCGGCCACGCGGAACGAGTAGTACCGTTCGGGCGTAAACGGCAGGACTGCGGACTCGGCCACGGTGATGCACGGCTCTCCGCTGCCCACAGCGCTGTCCTCCGCCTCAACCGTATAGGTGGACCAGCCGGACCTCAGGTTGAACTCCACCTGAGGCCGCGTGGAACGCGTGCTGCCGGTCATGAAACCGCCCATGTATTTCGGAAGGACCTTCTTCAGCATGTAAGGGTCAAGGTCGCCCACGAGGACCAGCACGCCGTCGTTGCAGCTCGAGAATATACCGTCGAAATACTTTGCAGCGCGCTGAGGGAGGTCGTCGGAGAGACCGCTCGGGCGCTTGCCGGACATGTAGCGGAAGTCCGGGCACATGATGCTGTCCACGACCGCATGTATGCCGTCATGCTGCTTCCGGTCCATCGAAAGCCTCAGGCGCTCGCATGTACGGTAATAATCGTATGCGTCTGCGTTCACCGCGCGCTCGCGCGAAAGCGTCAGCAGCGACTTCAGCAGCAATTGAAGCCGCGAGGACGGCGCGCGCCCTGCGACACGGAAGTCAGTGAGGCTCACCGAAGGGGTGAAACTTATCCCGTTGGACTCCAGCATCTTGAGAAATGAGGCGCCGGTGCTGCCGCCTATATCGTTCAGCATAAGCATGTCTGCGATGAAGCCGCCTTCACCCTGTGCCAGGTCAGGCACGTCTGCGAAGCCGCCGTTCAGCAGGAAACCGTAGGAGAACATCCCCTTCACCGCAGTGGAGCGCTTGTATATCACCCTCATCCCGTTGGAGAAAGTCCAAAGCTCTCCGCCGGTCACGGGTTCCGTCACGGTGTGCTTCAACTTGGCCTTGGATTTGGGAACATAAAGCCCGAGCGTGTCGCTCCGGTTGGCTCCGTATTCGCGGACCATGGTCCCGCCCGAGGCGGAAGCCCAGCCTTTTGCGAAAGCCTCCTTCAATGCTTCGGAATCAAGCCTGTCGGAGGATACATATCTCAATGTCAGGGCCTTGGAAGGGTCGAGCAGTGCCGATACGAAATCGTTGAACAGCTCCAGCTCCCGCTGCGACGCTATGTTGCGCGAAGTGAAAAACGAAGTGACATAGGCGGGATCGGACAGGCCTGCGCCATAGAGGAAGGCGGAGGCGCATTTGTCCACCCATTCTCCGTTGGAAAGGGCTGCAGTGGCCGGAGCCAGCGAGGACAGGAAACAGTCCTTGGCTTCCTGGAACTCGCGCAGCGAGGCACCGTGGGCGTCGAGCTCGCCGAGCACGGCCCCGAAAGCCTCCGTCGCGCGGAGCAGGTCGTCACGGCCCGTCGTGACGGAGAATGAATACAGCTCCGCGCCGGGCCCCTTGTCGCTGCCGCGGTACTGCGAAGACGCAATCGCCAGCGGGATGCCCCCTTCGCGGAAGACGCGCTCCAGGCGCTCGCGCACTATGCCGCCCAGCTCCTGCGCGAAAAGCTCCGTCACCAGAGGCTGGGCGGTGTTCATCGCCTCGCGCGGCGTCCTGGGCGAGGAATAGCGGACTGTAAGGGTCGCCTCCTCCTGCGGGGCGGCCTGCGAGAAGCGTACTACCGGGACTTCGGAAGGGTTCCACTCGTAAGGATCGGGCTCGGGCACACGCTCGCGCGGCGTCACCATCATGGAGAATACGTTCATCCTCTCGCGCACCACCGCCTTGTCCACGTCACCGCAGACGATCAGCGCCTGTTCGTAGGGGCAGGTCTCCGAAATATCGAACAGAAGCAGCAGCGCAGTGTCCCTTATTGCGGCCTGACCGACTGGAACATCATGAAAAAAAAACGTCGTGGAGGCCTCTGTAGAGCGGATATATCCAAAATTGTCGTATCCGACGCCAAGTTTGGCAAGGAATTGGTATGGTCTTTCGCCTTGAAAGTGGGGAAGTTCCGCCAGGACACTCCTGGAAACATCCTCACGGGCAGGTCCCTTCTGGACGAGAGCGAAGTCCGCGCGCCCCTTGGACGACGGATTCGAGACCAGGAAATACGAGATACCGTTGGGAAGGGTGCCTGTCACTACCTCCGAAGCTGCCGGCAATGACGGCAGCGGTTGCGCCCCCAGGGAGAAGGTGAAAAGAGGAAGCAGTATGGACAGGGCAAGAAACTGTCTGAAGCGGAATCTCATAATTTAAACCTGATCTGGTACAAAAGTAAAAAATAAAATTACTATTTTTGTCCTTGTTTGACTTGAAATAACTTAAAACACTTTTAGCATTATGAAAAAAATTATTCTCACTCTGGCTGCTGTCATTCTTTCCGCAGGTCTCATATCTGCACAGGATATGGCACAGGCCACTGAAACAGCACAGAACGCCAACGAGTCTCTCGTAGCCAAAGATTATGCCAAGGCTCTTGAAGGCTTCAAGGAAGCCCTTACCCTGGCCCAGGCTTGCGGAGAAGAGGGAGAGGAGCTTGCCAACACCTGCAAGTCCGTCATCCCGTCCATAGTGCTGTCGATCGCAAAGAACGAAATCAAAGAGGCCAAATACGATGAAGGTCTCGCCCAGCTCGAGGAGGCCATCAAGGCCGCCGAGGAGTTCGGCAATGACGATGTCATAGGCGAAGCCGCCACCCTCATCCCCCAGGTCAAGAAGCAGAAGGCCGTCGCCCTCTACAACGACAAGGACTACGCCGCTGCAGCCGAGGCCTTCAAGGAGGTTCTCGCAGCAGATCCTGAGGACGGCGCATCCGCCCTGCGTCTCGCCATGGCCCTCACCAACACCGGCGACAAGGAAGGCTCCATCGAGGCTTTCAAGCAGGCCGCCGCTAACGGCCAGGAGGCCAACGCCAACAAGCAGCTTGCCAACATCTTCCTCAAGGATGCCCAGCAGCTCCTGAAGGACAAGAAGTACAAGGAGGCTATCGCCGCCTGCGAGGAGTCCAACACCTACGTCGAGAGCGCCAACGCCTACAAGCTCGCCGCTTCCGCAGCCTCCCAGCTGAAGGACAACGCCAAGGCCATCGGCTTCTACGAGAAGTATCTCGCAGTCTCCCCTGACGCCAAGGACGCCAACGGCATCATCACCACCCTCGCCGTCCTCTATCAGCAGTCCGGCAACAAAGCCAAGGCCATCGAGTACTACACCAAGGTCCAGAACGACCCTCAGTACGGTGCCACCGCCAAGCAGCAGCTCGAGGCCCTGAAGAAATAATGACTATACTCGAACTTCTCGCACCGGCGAGAAATACTGACATCGGCATCGCAGCCATCGACAGCGGTGCCGATGCCGTGTATATGGCCGGCGCGGAGTTCGGAGCCAGGAAGGATGCCGGGAACAGCATGGAAGATGTAGCCCGCTTGTGCGCATACGCGCATCGTTTCGGGGCGCGCATCTTCCTCACTGTCAACACCATCCTTTATGAAGGAGAATTGGACCGCGCGCATCGGCTCATGCTGGAGGCGCAGGAGGCCGGCGTAGACGCCTTCATAGTCCAGGATGTCGCCGTCACGCAGTGGGACGACATCACGGTGCCGCTGCATGCGTCCACGCAGTGCGCCATCCGCACACCCGAGGACGCGCGTTTCTACGAGAGTCTCGGATTCTCGAGGCTCGTGGTTGAGCGCGAAACATCGATGGAGACGCTGCGCGCGATCCGCAAGGCTGTCGGCTGCGAGCTGGAGTTCTTCGTACACGGGGCCCTGTGCGTATGCTACAGCGGCCAGTGCTACCTGTCAGAGCACCTCGCGGGACGAAGCGCGAACCGCGGGGCCTGCGTGCAGGCATGCCGCTCGTTATATGACCTAGCGGACGACAGCGGACGGATTCTGGTCCGCAACAAAGCCCTTCTTTCCCTCAAGGACTACCGCCTTCTCGACCGTCTCGGCGACCTGGCGGAGGCCGGAGTATGCTCCTTTAAAATCGAAGGCCGGCTCAAGAACGCATCATATGTCAAGAATGTGGTACGGGAGTACTCCATGGCGCTCGACGCACTGTGCGCGGCGCAGCCGGAGGCGTACCGCCGCGCCTCCTTCGGGCGCGTCTCAGGAGGCTTCACCCCTGCTACGGACCGGACTTTCAACCGCGGATACACTTCGCTTTGGCTCGATGGAAAACGCGGCCGATGGTCCTCAATGGACGCTCCCAAGTCCATGGGCGAATATGTCGGCACAGTGCGCTTGGTCCGCGCTGAAAGGGGCGGCTGCAGCATAGTCCTGTCGCCGGCTGACGGCGTCAGGCTGGGCAACGGCGACGGTTTCGCCTTTGCAAGCAGTAACGGTGTCATCGGATTCCGCGGCGACGTCTGCGAAAGCAACATTATCCACTGCAAGCCGGTGGAAGGGCTCCGGAGTGGCCTGAAACTTTACCGCAACATCAATTCCACATTTGAGCGGGAGCTAGAGCGCAACATGCCCCGCCGGGAAATCGCCGTCACGCTTGATGTGAGCGTTTCCGGCAAATACAACATCGACATTACGGCCACGAGCGAGGACGGACGGCAGGTCTCCTGCCCCTTCAAGTCCGACCTCGACACGGCCGAAAACCGCGAGCGTCAGGAGGCCATGATACGCGAACAGCTCTCCAAGCGCAGCGGACACTACCTGTTCAGCGTCAGGACACTTGATGTCCGGACTCCCGGCGGCGCGCTGCCGCTGCTGAGCGCATCACTGCTGAACAGCATACGGCGGCTCGTCGCCTCCGACCTTGACGCCCGTCCATGCGGGACGCTCCCGATGGCTAAAGGACACAAGGATCCCTCCGTCATGGTGGGCAATACCATTCTCTCATACAAATACAATGTCTCCAACGAAATCGCCCGCACCCTGTACGGAGAGCGCGGAGCGGAAAGCATCGCCCCCGCATACGAGCTTGCTCACCAGAAAGACGTCGAACTCATGCGCACACGCTACTGCATCCGCTACGAGCTCGGAATGTGTCCAGTTCACCAGGGCGCAAAAGAGAACCGCCCGCTGTTCCTCCTGAACAACGGACGGCGTCTTGCACTGCATTTCGACTGCGCGAAATGCGAAATGACCGTCACTGAAGACGCCTAAGCGTCACTCCACATCCAATATCTTGCGGAACGGATCCGCTTCAGTATAAGGGAGCCAGAAACCCGTCTGCTCCTTGCCGCAGGGATTGCCGTACTTGCAGAAATTGGTCCATGCCGCAAGCATCTGGCGGCTGAGTTTCATGTCGTCCTCGGTGAACGGACGCCAGCAACGGTCCAGGGTGCCGAACATGTACCACAGCTCGGCGGAATGGAATGCGCCGGCATCGTCGCCCGGAAGCCTGCGAGTGAACAGATAGTCGAACACAGGCTTGCCGCCATAGAAGCAGCGCGAAGCGCAGAACTGCTCGATGTCACGAGCGCGGTCCATACCGTCCCCCAGGGTGGAGCCTATCATGTACGGGATATCATGGATGTGGTTCTGGGATGCGGCGGACGTGAAGGAACCTTCGCATATCTTCATGTCGACCATCGGGCCCATGGGGATGCTTTCGCCCGTGGCAGTGTACTCATCATATTTCAGCATGAGCTCCTGCGGGGATGCCGCGCGCATCTGCTCGAGAGTCTCATATCCGGCGAATTTGCAGAAGGCCTCGCCGGCCTCCCAGACCCTGGTGTAGAGGAGTTCGCGCCCCTGGAGCTCGGGATTGATGCCGCCACCGCTCTGGATTATGGCCTTGGCTATCATGCCTTCGGTAAGCGGTGCGCAGACAAGTGTCTGGACGCTGCGCGCACCGGCGCTCTGCCCGAAGAGGGTAATGTTGTCGGGATCGCCGCCGAAGGCGCTGATATTGTCCCTCACCCAGTTCAGGGCAGCCACCATGTCGTACAGGGCATAGTTGCCGCTGCGCTGCTCGGCGCCGTCCTCCATAGAGAGAAGCTTGTGGCCGAGGAATCCGAGGATGCCCTCGCGGTAGTTGAAAGTGACCAGTATGACACCGCGCTCGGCCCAGGCGTCACCGTCGAAAGTGATCTCGTTGCTGAAGCCGTGCCTGAAAGCGCCGCCGTGTATCCACAACGCCACGGGGAACTTGCCTCCCCTCTTGACAGCTTTAGTGGGAGCCCATATGTTGAGATAGAGGCAGTCCTCACTCATTTCGGGCATGCCGTCGGCATAGAATTCCTTGCCGTAAAGGTCCATCTTGCTGAGGTCTTCCTGCCAGGGAATGGGCCCGAATGTGTCCGCCACTTTCACTCCCTCCCAGGGAATGACGGGCTGGGGCTCACGCCAGCGCAGGTCCCCTACCGGGGGCGCGGCGTAAGGGATGCCCTTGAACACTGTCACGCCGGAGGCGGCGGAAGGCACGCCCTGGACGGCTCCTCCCTCTATGTCGATAACCGGCTGCTTGTCGCAACTGAAGGTGAATGCAAGCAGAAATGCTGCTATGAACAATCTCGTAAAGCTTCTCATCTGATCGGTCGTTTTTCCGCTGCAAAGATAGCAAAAAGACTTTTTAAACAATCTTGAATCAAGATTTATATGCATATCAGAGGGTTTTTGATTATCTTTGAACAAAACCGGAACCGATAACCAAATTCAAATAATGATTATGAGCAGATTATCATTCAAGAGGGCCCTGATCCTGACGGTCGCGGCTCTTATGTCTCTTGTGTCCTTCGGACAGCAGAGGAGCACCTTCTGCAACCCGCTCGACCTCTTCGCCGGCCACGAAAGGGCCGGACGCGGCGGCGAGCCGGTCGTACTGCTGTACCAGGACGACTACTACCTGTTCGTCACCGGACGCAGGGGATACTGGTACTCCCCTGACTTCCAGAACTGGAACTATGTGGACGCTCCCAACTTCCCGGGAGGCGTCGTATCCGTGGTCGACATCGACGGCACCCTTTTCGCCTGCTCGATGAACAACAAGCGCATCTGCCGCTGCGAAAACCCCAAGGCCGGTGAATGGACCGTCCTCGAGCAGCAGTTCGACAGCGACCGCTACGGAGATGCCAACATGTTCTATGACAACGGCCATCTCTACATGTACTACGGCTGGTCCCAGCTGATGCCATTCAAGGTGGTCGAACTCGACAAGAACACCTTCAAGGAGATTTCCGAGCCCCAGGTCCTGTTCTTCAGCGACTACAAGAAGCACGGATTCGAGACCCGCAGGCACGACGACGTCATCTATTCGATCTTCGGAGGAAGGCGCGACTATTTCGCCGAGGAATATCCCTGGATCGAGGGTCCCTGGATGACCAAGCACAATGGCAAATATTACCTGCAGTATGCCGCCATCGGACTCGAGTTCCTGTCCTATTCCCACGGTGTCTACGTATCCGACAGCCCCATGGGGCCTTTCGAGTACTCGCAGCACAACCCCCTGACCTTCAAGACCACGGGATTCGCCGTCGGCGCAGGCCACGGCAGCACCTTCCATGACAAGAAGGGTCATCTCTGGACCATCTGCATGATTCCGGCCAGCTACGGCGGCGGCGGACGCGGCTCCGAGCTCGCGATCTACCCGACCGACGTCGACGAGGACGGTGTGATGTACTCGAACGTCTCGTTCGGAGACTATCCGCAGTACTACCCTGCCGACCGCAAGGACGGCGTCGACAATTATACCGGCTGGAAGCTCCTTTCGCACAAGAAGAAAGTCACCGTCTCCTCCACCTTCGAGGACAACAAGCCCG
>JBGUGW010000285.1:0-2793 GCA_045111695.1 Candidatus Cryptobacteroides sp.
GATCAAAGCATCGGCCCAGGCAGCAGGTTACCTGCGCGAAGACTTCCGTGACCTCGATCACGAGGAGTCCTGGATCCTCCTCCTGAACGGAGCCCACCTACCGCTGGCCAAGAAGATGATTACCGTCGGCACCATCAAGTCGACCCAGATCGACCACCGGCGCATCATCAAGGAAGCGCTCCTCTGCAACGCTACCGCGATCATCCTCTTCCACAACCACCCGAGCGGGAATCCCGCCCCGAGTGCCTCTGACATGAACGAGACGAACAAGCTCAAGAAAGCTTGCGACATCTTCGATATCTCGCTTCTCGATCACATCATCCTTGCGGATACGACTTATTACTCCTTCGCTGAAGAAACTCAAAACAAGTTTTAGCCATGAAAACACTCAAGTTCAACGACACTGAAGTCAAACTCTCCTTCGAGAGCTACCGTAACAACGGCACCCTGGCCGTCGAGATGATCACCGTCCCGGACGAGGATCTCTACGCGGTAATCACCGTCAACCTCTGCTGTCCTCTCCAGACCGACCGCCTGGCGTTCGTCGATGAGAACAACCTGCCGGGCATCGGAGCCTGGCTGAAGCGGAACAAGATCGCCACACCGCTGGGCTACAAGCAGCGCAGCGGGTTCTGCCAGTACGAGCTCTACTCCTTCAACAGGGCCTAGAGCCCGTCAAACACTCTTCGAGTTCTCCAAGTCAATAAAGGCTTGGAGATACTTGTGTCTATGGGAAATGTACTGACGTTCAACATTCGTTGTGAAAGCGCCGATGATTTCTCCGAGGTGTTCGGGAGGTTCACTGAAGCGGCCTACATGGCCGAGAATCCCTTTTCTTTTGACCCGGTCCGGGCATGATGCTCCTGTCAGATCCAGACGGTGGATACCAGGCAGGCGGCCGTACCGTCGGGCTTGGCGATACGGATGGTTATCCGGCCGTCCTTGCCGGCGGCGCAGACGCAGTCCAGCGTCTCTCCCGCAAGGCATTCCTGCTGGAACCTGGCGTGTATCTCCCGGATGGTCCGACCCTCGGTGGCGGCGGGATCGATCACGGAGAGGGCGAGGCGGACAAAGTCCCGGTTACTCATGTGGCCGTTGAAGTCGGTCTCCAGCCGGGTCACCCGATGGCCCGTCGCCACGGCGCCCTCCGGTTGCCCGTCGTCGGGAAAGTGATAGCGGAGGTGAGGGACGCGGTTGTGCGGATCGTACTGCTCCACGAAGCGCTGGACCTCGCTGCAGGGGACCGGCCTTCGGGTCCCGAGGTCGATCATCACCCAGATGCTCGTCCCGCGGGCGACGATGTCGCCCCGCACATCCCGGAAGAGGTAGTCCACGTAGGCCTTCAAGGACGTGATCTCGGACAGGAAGACCTCCACCTGCACGATGCCCGGCCACGCTGGCATCTCCCTGAAGAGGGAAGCGTGGAACTCGAGGATCATCCAGGTACGGCCCTCCTCCAGAAGGTCGATGGCGGAGACGCGCGCTTCCGACAGGAAACGGCCGATCGTGTCCTGGAAGTAACAGAGCACGGCGCCGGCCGTCATCCGGCGGGACGCGTCGATGTCCGCGACCGTGAGCGAATAGACATGCAGGTATCGTTTCATGGAGCAAAGGTAATGGCAAGGCCGGACACCTGCAATTTAATCATTATACATTTTGGCTAAAAGATTTGAAATCATTATATTTGTATGAGATATTATTATACATATTTGCTGATTTTATGGATAATCTGACGCTCCCGAAGATGCGCAACTTGCTTGAAGTCCGCCCCGTGTTGTCGCACGGGGATGATTTCTTCATCATGAACCTGCCGTTCCGCGCCGAGATGGAACGCCGCCTGACGTTCCCGTACCGGTTCGCGGGCGTGATCTGCCTCTACTGCATCGAGGGGGAGTTCGACCTGCGGATCGGCATGGACGGGTACCGCGTGACCAGGGACTGTTTCGCGATAAGCCTGCCGGAGGACATCCTTTCCTTCTCCTGGGAGGATGGCGGTGGCCCGGGACGGATCACCATCATGGCCATCTCCGAGCAGATGCTCCAGGAGATGGAGTTCGACAGGCTGGGGGCACTCTATGCCTTCCGCTGCAGGATGGTGAAGGTCGACCGGAAAACCAAGATCCTCATCCACAACTTCCAGAACATCTTCCGCTCGGTCACGGGCGACCGCCACGCGGACGTGACACGCAGTCTGTGTTACCTGCTCAGGTCGATGAGCATCGAGCTGACGCGGATATGGGACCGGATGGCGGGGGAGGAGTCCCATGCCAGGGAGGGGACGCTCCCGGTCACGAGGCAGTTCATCGCCCTGATCGCCCGCTACCACACGGAGCACCGCGACACGGCCTTCTACGCCGCCAGGCTCGGCCTGACTCCGAAATACCTGTCAGCCATCATCCGGGAGGACACGGGACGCACGGCGCCCGAATGGATCGCGGAATACGTGCTGATGGAAGCCCGCTATTATCTGCGGTACACCTCCCAACCGGTCAAGGAGATCGCCTGGCTGCTTCATTTCAACAACCAGATGGACTTCTACCGTTACTTCCAGCGCCATGCCGGACTCACGCCGACCGCATACCGAGAACAGAATCGTTGACCCGGAAAAGGGCAGCGTTAAGGCTTTCATTAATGATAATTAAATAAGTGCCGATACCGAAGCAAGGTTTTGACATATTCGGCATTTAATATATAGCCTATCGGAAGGAACCTTTGTAAATGATATTTCGAATGAAAAGATACTTATTCCTTATGTCGGCCTTGCTGGTCAGCGTCTCCGCTTTCGCGCAGCAG
>JBGUGW010000286.1:0-5941 GCA_045111695.1 Candidatus Cryptobacteroides sp.
CGTCACGGTATTCCATGTACATGGGACAATATATATCGGTCTTGCCGTTCTCGAAGAGTGAGCGCTCGTACTGGACCGGACGGGTGGGGTCCATCGACTTAACACGGTCGTACGCGTCATCGAAGTTGGGACCGGAGCCGCCTTCATTACCCAAGGACCAGAAGATTACGGCCGGATGGTTGCGGTTGCGCTGGACATTGCGGCGGTTGCGCTCGAGATGCGAATCATGATAAATGGGATTCTTGGCAAGTGTTCCAGGGCCGTATCCCATGCCGTGGGACTCCACATCCGCCTCGGCGACCATATAGATACCGTACTTGTCGCAGAGGTCATACCAGTAGCTGTCATTGGGGTAGTGACTGGTACGTACCGCATTGATATTGAACTCCTTCATGATGCGGATATCCTGCTCCATACGCTCGCGCGATACGACATAACCTCCGTCGGGATCAAGTTCGTGACGGTCCGCACCCTTGAACAACACGGGCTTTCCATTGATCAGCACCTGCGAATCCTTGATCTCAACCTTGCGGAAACCGGTCTTGACCGGAATCACCTCCGTCGCAACTCCCTTTTCGAGCAAGGTCGTGACGACCGTATAGAGGTTCGGCGTCTCGGCGGTCCATTTCAACGGATCCTTCACCTTGAGATTGGTAACGAGTACTCCGTCAAGCATGCTGGCAGCCGAAAGATCGTCGGCAGCTACGACCTTCCCGGCGGGATCAAGTAGTTCTACCCTTGCTCCGAGCTTGGATGAAACATCCACCTCGATGAAAAGCGAACCGTCCTTGTAGGCCGCATCCAGGTCAGGCGTTACACGGACATCAGTGATGTGTTTCTTCGGACGGGAATACAGATAACTGTCACGTGCTACGCCGCAGAAACGGAAGAAGTCCTGGTCCTCCAGATAGGATCCATCGCACCAGCGGAAGACCTGGAAGGCGATGAGATTCTTCTTTCCGGGAATGATGTATTTCGTAAGGTCGAACTCGCATTCGAGTTTGCTGTCCTCGCTGTATCCGACATATTTCCCGTTGACCCACAGATAGATATTGGAGGTCACAGAGCCGAAATGCGCGATGACTTCCCTGCCCTGCCATGACGCGGGAACTTCGATCTCCCTGCGATAGGAGCCGACATGGTTGTTCTTGGACGGTACCCTGGGCGGGTCGTTCTCGAACTGGTTGGACCATGGATAACTCACGTTGACGTACATAGGGTCACCGTATCCGTTGAGCTCCCAGATGCCCGGCACGGGCATGGTCCCCCAGCCCTTGTCGTTGAAGTCCGTCTTCCAGAAATCCGTCGGACGGCTGTCGGCATCCGCCACCCAGTCGAACTTCCACAATCCGTGGAGGGTCAGATAGTTGGCGGACTCCTCCGGAATACCGGCCTGCGCGGCGGCAGCGGATTCGTATGCGAAATAATGCGCATGCATCGGAAGGCGGTTCACGGAGTTTACGGCCGGATCAAGCCATTCGGTGAAGGTCTGTGCGGAAAGGATAGTGCAGGCAAAAAGCAGCAGCAGGGACAAGGTCTTTCTCATGTGTACAGTCATTAGTTTCATACAAATATAAAATTTTACTTCCAATTTGCTATATTTGTGAAAACACCAAAACCTTAGATCATGAAGAAATACCTGTTCATTCCATGCTTTATCCTCTCCGGAATGATGGCGGCAGCCGCCCCAAAGACAGTCTCGAGCCCAGACGGAAAGCTTACGGTTACCGTTTCGGACGACGCCCGTTACAGCATCGCCCTTGAAGGGAAGACCATACTCCTCCCCTCCGCGCTGGGATTCAACTCCAACCGGGGTGATTTCACAAAAGCAACTGTCACTGAAGCTGAGACATCGGCCATCCACGACTCATATACCCTCGACCGCATCAAGAAGGGCCGCATCAACTATGACGCCAATGTCCTTGTCTGCACCTTGGAGAACGAAAGCGGTGACGCCGTAAAGGTCGAATTCTGCGTCAGCGACAGTGATGTTGCCTTCAGGTATGTCATCGACAATCCTCGGTGGGCCAGCATACGCATCTTCGATGAGTCTACCGCCTTTGTCTTTCCTGACGGCACCACCACTTTCCTCACTCCGCAGAGCGATGCCATGATCGGCTGGCAGCGCACCAAACCCAGCTACGAGGAGTTCTACGCCATTGACAAGCCTATGAGCGAGAAATCGCAGTACGGCCATGGTTTCACATTCCCGTGTCTCTTCAAGGTCGGCGCTGACGGCTGGGCGCTTGTCAGCGAGACAGGCGTGGACAGCCGCTACTGCGGCAGCCGCCTGAGCGACTGGGACCCTGCGAAGGGCTACAAGATCGAATTCCCCATGCCGGAGGAGAATGACGGCAACGGTACCGTGGAGCCGGCATTCGCCGTCCCGGGAGCAACTCCCTGGCGCACTATCACCGTAGGCAGCACCCTCAAGCCTATTGCGGAAAGCACGGTCACATGGGATGTCGTGGAGCCCAGGTATGTCTCAAAGAACAACTACAAGTTCGGCAAAGGAACCTGGAGCTGGATCCTCTGGCAGGATGGCAGCATCAACTACGACGACCAGGTCAAGTACATCGACCTCGCAGCTGCAATGGATTTCCAGTATGTCCTGGTGGACAATTTCTGGGACAGGAACATAGGCTACGACCGTATGGAAGAGCTTGTAAGATATGCTCACTCCAAAGGTGTCGACGTCTTCCTGTGGTACTCGTCCAGCGGCTACTGGAACGACATCTCCCAGTGTCCTCTGAACAAGATGGACAGCCCCGTGGAGCGCAAGAAGGAAATGAAATGGCTGCATGACATCGGGGTCAAGGGCATCAAGGTCGACTTCTTCGGAGGTGACAAGCAGGAGACCATGCGCATCTACGAAGGCGTCCTGAGCGATGCCGACGATTACGGCCTGATGGTGATCTTCCACGGCTGTACCCTGCCCCGTGGCTGGGAGCGCATGTACCCGAACTATGTCGGCAGCGAGGCCGTCCGTGCTTCGGAGAACCTCGTTTTCGGCCAGCATGAGTGCGACATCGAGGCACAGAACGCAACGCTTCACCCTTTCATCCGTAACGCCGTCGGATGCATGGAGTTCGGTGGATGCTTCCTGAACAAGTTCCTTAACAAGATGAACGCACGCCGTCCGATCCGCCGCACAACTGACGAGTTCGAGCTCGCCACTGCTGTGCTCTTCCAGAACCCTATCCAGAACTTCGCCCTGGCCCCCAACAATCTTGAGGACGCTCCTGCATATTGCCTCGATTTCCTTAGGGATGTCCCCACTACATGGGACGACATCCGCTACATTGACGGTTATCCCGGCAAATACGCGGTCATAGCCCGCCGTAAAGGCGGCAAGTGGTATGTCTCTGCCATCAACGCTGATGAGGCGTCGTACAAGCTCGATCTCAAGGCCATCGCCGCCGAATTCGGCTCCCCCGCCTCTATGACCGTCCTACACGGCGGCTCGCAGCAGCAGAAAGCCGTCGATTACAAGGCCAAGGCCGGCTCCAAGGCCGCCAAGGCGAACGTTGTTGAAATCGCCCAGAATGACGGTGCCGTCATAATCATAGGATAACCTGGCTAATCCACGATGGAAATCAACGTTTATTCCCAATATTTCGAAGCGAAGGGCGAGTTCTCCGGCGTTGAACGCCATGGAGCACTCGTTCTCCTCGTTTCGGATTCTGAGGCCGGCAATATCTCTTACCGCGCCGCAGTCTCATTCTTTCCCCACAACGACCCCGAAGATTTCGCGGTGTCATATGACGCTTACTTCGAGAAGTTGGTATACAGCGCGCCCGGCCGCCGCTCTAAAAAGCGTGAGGCCGGGCTGCTGGAGTCTCTGCAAAGCGAGGTCGATGCCCTCGGCACAGAGCATGGTGCATCCGTAGACTGGTCTCGCCCCCTCGGCGAGCCCCGTCTGGGATAAGGACTATTTGAAGAGCAGCGGAACGAACTCCGAAAGGTAGATCCTCCAGTTGCGCCAAATGTGGCCGCCGTCGGTTTCCATGTATTTGTAAGGATAGCCGGCGGCGTCAAGTTTTGCGCGGAACTCGTTGTTGGACTCGATCAGGAAGTCGGTCTTGCCGATGCCGATCCACAGCATCGCGGGCTTCTTGGAGAAGTAGGTCGCGAGCTTGCCGTCCACATTCTCATAAATCTCCTTGTGTGCTGCAGTCTGCTCCGAACCGGTGCCGATTGCAGCGGAGAACATGCCCGAATAGTTGAACATGTCGGGATTGTTCAAAGTGATGTAGAGTGTGTGGAAACCGCCCATGGAGAGGCCGCAGATGGCACGGCCCTGCTTCTTGGCGATGGTCCTGTAGTGGCTGTCAATGAACTTCACTACCTCGGGGAAAGCAGTCTCGAAGGTTCCCTCCATAGTCTGCGGAAGGTCCATCGTAGGACGGGTGTATCCGGTGGAATTCTCAAGCGGAGCAGCCTCCTGGGAGATGTTGCCGTTGGTGAACACCACGATCATGGGCTTGGCCTCTCCCCTTGCGATAAGGTTGTCAAGGATCTGCGTGGCGCGTCCCTGGGTCACCCAGGCATCCTCGTCTCCGCCGATGCCGTGAAGCACGTACAGGACGGGATATTTGGCCTTGGGATTGTCCTCATAGCCGGCAGGAGTGTAGACGGTCATGCGGCGGTCAAAGCCCTCCGTAGCGCTGTAATACCATACCTTGGAGACGGTTCCGTGCGGGACACGGTGGACCGCATACAGGTCGCTGCGCTCGCCGGCTTCGGGTACCAGCAGAACGCTGGTCAGCGAGGCGATGTCGCGGTTGACGAATACGTTGTTCGGGTCGATGACCTGTGTACCGTCGACGGTATAAGTGTAGGTATACATCTCGGGGGCCACCTTGAAAGGAGTAGTGTACTCCCATACGCCGCCCTGCTTCTCGGTGAGTTCGGCGACGCCGGGCATGTCATAGGTGATCTTCTGCCCGCCCATGTCGAACTCCATGGTCTGGACAGGGAGGAAGTCACCGGAAAGGGTGACCTTCACGGCCTTGGGAGCCTGATAGCGGAACGTGACGGTCCCGTCGGGATTGATTACGGGCGACTCGGCCGAGACGCCGTTGAAAAGAGCCTGCTGCGCAGAGGCGGAAAGGCCAATGAGCGCCGCAGCTATGATGAGTACTAATCTTTTCATCGTCAAAACATTGATTAAACTATTTGAATGAATCCCCCGCCTTTTTCAAGGCCTTGGGGAGGCACTCCTGCCAGAAATTCCAGTAATGGATACCGTCCCTGGCAATAAACTCCACGGAGAGACCTTTTCCCTTCATGTAGTCGGCCAGGTCCTTGGCTGCAGCGTTGTCGACGGTCGTATCCTGATTGCCGACCTCGATTGTGAAAGGAGGGAATACGGACTTGTTCGACTGGGCGTCGACAAGAGCCTTGAAAGTATCCGAAGTCGCGGGACTCATCGCATAAGCATAGGTGAACTTAGTCGGATACTTCAAAGCGTGGAGCAGAGTGCCGAATCCGCCCATAGACAGGCCGGCCACGGCACGCTTTCCGCTGAACTTGTACTTGCCCTCCACTTCGGGCATGAGTTCCTCGTGCAGGTACTGCTCATAATTCCCCCTGTAGAAGGTCAGCTGCGCGTCCGGCATCACGATGATCATCGGAGTGCCGCCCTGATTCTTGATGTAATTGTCGGCAATCTTCTGCGCATCGCCCTTGTCGAGCCAGGCGTCCTGATCGTCACCTGCCCCGTGGAGCAGGTAAAGGATGGGATAAGCCTTCTCGGAGTCGAACTTGGGAGGAAGATACAGGTCATATTTCATCCGCATCTTCATCGCCTTGCTGTCAATCGCAAGGCCCTTCTTCACTTCGGAATTTGCAAAGAGCAGTTCCTTGAGATCCACCTGCTCCACTTCTTCCGGTTCATCCCCGCCGCAGGCGCTGGGGACGATCATCCCCAGCGCCGCAG
>JBGUGW010000287.1:0-6764 GCA_045111695.1 Candidatus Cryptobacteroides sp.
AGGCCCAGATCGGATCCATGGCCCCGACCTTTTCAGCGGCGTTCACCTCCAAGGTGACTTTCTGCTGTGCGAAAAGGGACGACGCCAGCAGGATCAGCAGTGAGAAGGTGAGGATTCTTTTCATAGCATTGAAGGTAAAGTATTTCTCTTTTGCAATATACAAAGAAAGATTGAATCCGTCTTTAAATCGTGTTATTTTCCTATATTTGTCTATCTAACCGCTTGCAGACATGAGAATCCCGCTTTTCCTTGCCGCCATGCTTACAGCGGCGCTCGCCGCCCCGGCCCTCCGCGCCCAGACCGTCATTCCCCTCAACCATGAGACCGACGGACGCTATACCATGGAAGCCTCCGTCAACGGCGTAGGCGTCAGGACATATTACACGCCCGAAAGCTGGTATGCCAGCGTATCGAGCACCACCTATATGTTCCTCTACGAGAACGGCTACATCGCCGATGCCGACGTTAACGGCATGACCACGGTGAAGATGCCCAACGGCAGCTCCACCAAGGCCGCTTCCTTCGTGATCCGCAGCCTCAAGATCGGCAAGGTCATAGTCCAGAACCTCCCGGCATTCGTCATCACCAAGCAGACGGTGCCCCTGCTGGTCGGCAATTCCGCTTTCGACTGCTTCGGCACCGTGTCGCAGGAGGGCAGCCGGCTCATCATAGACGACCGCTTCGAGGAAGACCTGCAGACGGCGGCCGCTCCGGTCGAAGAGGAACAGGATACCGCTGAAGAGATGGTGAAAGTCCTCAAGGCCCATCTGGACGCCAAGGAGTACGCCCAGGCGGCCGATATCTTCGCCACCCTCCGGGAAATGGACGTGCTGACCATGTACAGCGAATACCAGTACGCGATGGTGCTGAACATCCTGCGCCGCAACGACGACTGCATCGCCCTGATCAAACCCTGGCTGGACGTCAATCTCGGCAAGTCCCTCACGCTCGACTACTGGATGTACGACGCGCTCGGCGACTGCTACGCCCGCAAGGGCAGCAAGGCTACGGCCATCAAGTACTACGAAGAGGCCGTAGCGGCCTATTGCCGCATGTTCAACACCACTGAGAAGGAGATCCGAAAGAGCAAATTCATGGACGAGACCCTCGGATACACCCTCTACGACCTGGCCATGCAGTATGCCAACATCGATATCAGCAAGACTTACTACTACGCATCACTTGCCGCAAAGAGCGGCAACGTAGCCGCCATGGATTACTGCCTGAAATCCAAGATTTCATACTAGGACACAGAACACAAACCAATCCAACATGAAAAGAATACTGACCGTTCTCCTTTTTTCCTACCTGCTGGGCGCCGCCCAGGTGATGGCGATCGACCACAAGGGGATAGCGCATTATGACCTGTCTCCCGGCCGCTTCCCCGTGATTTCGGGTGGGAACCCTACAGCCATCCTCGCGGACGAGGCGGACAACAGCGCAGTTCAGATTGCGCTTAAAGCGCTCCAGAAAGATTTTAAGGCCGTCGGCGGCACCGAAGCTGCGCTCGTGAACGAGCCGCGCTCCGGCCGGATGATCATCATCGGCACCGTCGGGACGAAATATATCTCCCAGATCCTCGACAGCGGCAAGATCGACCGCTCAGAACTCGAGGGCAAGAATGAGAAATACATCATGACCGTCGTCAAGGATCCGCTTCCGGGCGTTTCCGAGGCCCTCGTCATCGCCGGAAGCGACCGCAGGGGTACAGTTTACGGCATCTACGAGCTTAGCGAGCAGATGGGCGTCTCGCCCTGGTATTTCTGGGCCGACACGCCGATAGAGCACCATGACAATATCTCCATCGAGCCGGGCACATACACCGCCGGCGAGCCCGCGGTCAAGTACCGCGGCATCTTCCTCAACGACGAGGCTCCCTGCCTCACCGGCTGGGTGAAGAACTATTACGGCACGGACTTCGGCGGGCATGAGTTCTACGCCGATGTCTTCGAGCTCATCCTCCGCCTGCGCGGCAATTTCCTGTGGCCCGCGATGTGGGGCTGGGCATTCTATGCCGACGATCCTCTCAACTCCAAGACCGCCGACGAGATGGGCATCGTGATGGGTACTTCACATCACGAGCCGATGGCCCGCAACCACCAGGAGTGGGCCCGCGACCCCAAGGCCTACGGCGGAGTCTGGGACTACACCAAGAACAAGAAGGAGCTCCAGCGCTTCTTCCGCGAGGGTATCGAGCGCTCCAAGAACAACGAAGACCTCATCACCATCGGCATGCGCGGCGACGGTGACGCCGCCCTCGCCGGCTCCGACGAGGACAACATCAAGATGATGGAAGGCCTCTTCAGGGACCAGCGCCAGATCATCAGGAAAGTGACTGGCAAGCCCGCCGAGCAGCGTCCCCAAGTATGGGCCCTCTACAAGGAGGTCCAGCTCTACTACGAGAAGGGACTCCGCGTTCCCGATGACGTCATCATCCTCATCTCCGATGACAACTGGGGCGATGTCCGCAAGCTCCCCGACGCCGCCGAGCGCCAGCACAAGGGCGGATGGGGCATGTATTACCACGTGGATTACGTGGGCGCGCCGCGCAATTCCAAGTGGCTCAATGTCACCCCGGTACAGCACCTCTGGGAGCAGATGCAGCTGACCTACGACTACGGCGTGGACAAGATCTGGGTCCTCAACGTCGGCGACCTCAAGCCGATGGAGTATCCCATCTCGTTGTTCCTCGACATGGCCTGGAGCCCGTTCAAGTATTCGGCCTCCACGCTGCTCGAGCATACCTACGGATTCTGCGAGCAGCAGTTCGGCGCCGACCAGGCGGAGGAGGCGACACGCATCCTCAACTTGCTGTGCAAATACAGCGGCCGCATCACGGCCGAAATGCTTGACAAGAATACCTACAATCTGGAGTCCGGAGAATGGAAGCAGGTGGCCGACGAGTGGGCCCGCCTCGAGGCGGAGGCCCTGCGCCAGTACCTGACCCTCGATCCGAAATACCGCGATGTATACCAGCAGGTCATCCTCTTCCCTACCCAGGCTCTGGCGAATGTCTATGACATGTATTACTCGCAGGCGATGAACCACAAGTACCTCGCCGAGGGCAATCCCGCCGCTAACGAGTGGGCCGACCGCTGCGAGAGGGACTTCAAGCGCGACGCTGAGCTCAACGCCGCATACAACACCGACATCGCCGGAGGCAAATGGAACGGCATGATGACCCAGAAGCATATCGGCTACACCAACTGGAACGACAACTTCCCGGCTGACACCCAGCCGGCCGTAGGCCGTTTCGAGGAGATCAAGCCGGGGCTCTATGAGTTCACGGAGAAGGACGGTACGGTGACCATGGAGGCGGAGCATTTCTACGCCACCAAGGATGCCGCAGAGGCGAAATGGACGGTCATCCCCTACATGGGACGCACCCTCAGCGGCATTTCTCTCCAGCCTTACAGCAAGGCTACGGACGGGGCCGAAATCAGCTACAAATTCACGCTCACCTCTGATGTCAAGAGCGTGAACATACATTTCATCCTCAATGCCACGCTGGCATTCGCGCGCCGCGAAGGCCACCGTTTCACGGCCAGCATCGACGGAGGTCCCGCGAAGGAAATCAACTTCAACGGCCGCCTCAACGAGGAGCCGGAGAATATTTATTCGGTCTATTATCCCACCGTCGCCACCAGGGTGGTCGACGCAGTGGAGAGCTTCGATATCGCCGGGACGGCGGGCGAGCACACGCTCACCATCAAGCCGATAGAGCCCGGAACCGTGTTCGAAAAGATCGTGATCGACTGCGGCGGTTTCGTGCCTTCGTATCTCTTCGGCAAGGAGAGCCCTTCGGCACGCCCCTCCGAGGTGCAGGAGATCCCGAGCAACAGGCCACAGATGCCGCGCTTTACCCAGGAACAGCTGGAGCAGTTCCGCAGGATGCGCGAGGAGCAGGAGGCCGGGCAGGGTGCAAGCCAGGACCGTCAGGGACAGAGACGCAGAAATTAATCCATAACCGACTATGAAAGAGAAACAGATGTCCAGAAGATCATTCGTAAAAGTATCGACGGCCTCGGTGGCCGCCATGTCCGTGCCGTCTATCGCTTCCGGCCGCCAGGCTGCGGCGGATGCGCCGGCGGCGCAGCAGCAGCAGGCGCGCGCCGCCGCCCAGAACATCATTCCGGCCTGGCGGCCGGGAGATTCGGATTCGTTCACAAGGTATTATTTCGATTCGCTGATGCTGGAGACGAGATATCTCGACTCGGATATCCCCTCGACAAAGTTCGAACTGTTCGGTCATACCTTCGACACCCCGATCATGACCGCGGCGCTTTCGCACCTGCACAACCCAGCAAACGGAATGGCCATCTACGCCCAGGCCGCAGCCGACTGCAACGCCGTCCACTGGATGGGAATGGGCGAAGACAAGGAGCTTGAGGAGGTAGTCGCCACCGGCGCCAAGACCATCAAGGTCATCAAGCCCCACAGGGACAACGCGGAGGTCTTCAGAAGGATCAAGCACGCCATAGGAGTCGGCTGTTTCGCCATAGGTATGGACATCGACCATTCTTTCAACTCCTCAGGAGGATACGACGTAGTGATGGGCGTCCCGATGAAGAACGAGACATTCGAGGAGCTCAAATCGTTCGTCAAGGCGTCCAGCGTGCCGTTCATCGTCAAGGGCGTGCTTAGTGTCAGCGATGCACGCAAATGCCTCGACGCAGGCGTCGCAGGCATCGTGCTCTCGCACCACGGCGGGCGGGTGAAGTACTCCATCCCGCCGCTGATGGCGCTCGAGCCCATCCTGGATGCCGTGGGTGGAAAGATGAAGATATTCCTTGACTGCGGAGTCGTCAGCGGAATGGATGCCTACAAGGCCCTTGCGCTCGGCGTGGACGCCGTCTCCGTAGGGCGGCATCTTATGCCGCTCGTCCAGGAGGGCGTCGATGCAGTGGCGAAGCGCATGCGGGCCATGACGGCCGAACTGGCCGGCGTCATGGCCGCCACCGGCGTAAAAAGCATGGACCAGATGGACCCCACCGTCATCCACCGCACCCTCTTCTGACCCTCGAAACGGGAGTGAAAACGGCTTTTTCACTCCAAAATGGCGGAAAAAGACAAGATTTGGAGCAGAATTGGCGATTCTGCTCCAATTTGTATTTGCCGACAGTCGCAGGCCGTGTATCCAAAAGCGTAAAGGATCTTTACAGGCGTGTACGGACCCTTTACAGTTCCGGCGAAGGAATTTATTACATAAAATGCAGTATATCAGCCCCATACGCCTTTAGGCACAAGGGTTGTATTTGCGTGTGCGGGAATAAATGTGTAAATTAGGGGTAATTATGGCTTCGAAGAAAGGAAAGATACTCATTGTCGATGACAACATCGGGATCCGCCAGGCGCTGAAGATCCTGCTGCCGATGCATTTCGCGGAGGTGGAGACAATCCCTTCGCCGGTGACGCTGGTTTCGACGCTGGAGAGGTTCCGGCCGGACGTGGTGCTGCTGGACATGAATTTCTATACCAGCATCAACACTGGTAACGAAGGCCTGTACTGGGCGGGAGAGATCAAGAAGATGATGCCGGAAGTGGAGGTCGTACTGTTCACCGCTTACGCCGACATCGCCCTGGCGGTGGAGGGGATGAAGCGCGGGGCATTCGATTTCATCGTGAAGCCGTGGGATAACGAGAAGCTCGTGGCGACCCTGACCGCCGCCCGTGACAAGGCCCGGAAGACGATGGGGCGGGATGCCCGACCGGCGCCGGGAACGGGAACAAACTTTACTGATGGCGTCACTCCCGGCCAGACCGGGGATGCCATGTTCTGGGGATCCTCCCAGCCTATGGCCGCCATCCGTAAGACCCTCGACAAGATCGCTCCTACCGACGCCACAGTGCTTATCACCGGCGAGAACGGTACCGGCAAGGACGTTCTGGCGCGTGAGATTCACGCGAAGAGCCTCCGGAGCGGAAAACCGATGGTGGCGGTGGATGCCGGAGCCATTACTGAGACGCTGTTCGAGAGCGAGCTCTTCGGCCACGTGAAGGGTGCATTCACCGATGCGCATACGGATCACGCGGGCAAGTTCGAGCAGGCCGACGGCGGAACCCTGTTCCTTGACGAGATCGGCAATATCCCCCTGCACCTGCAAGCGAAGCTCCTGCGGGTGATCCAGAGCCGCAGCGTGGTGCGGGTCGGCGGCAGCCAGGCGATCCCTGTAAACATAAGGCTCATCTGCGCCACCAACATGGATCTGGAGCAACTGGTCCGCGAGGGCCGTTTCCGTGAGGATCTTTATTATCGCATCAACACCGTCCATATCGCCCTGCCGCCGCTCAGGGAGCGCAGGGAAGACATCGTCCCGCTGGCGCAGATATTCCTGGAGCGCTTTGCCGCAAAGTATCACAGACCCTTGACGGAAATCGCTCCGGAGGCGGCCGAGGCATTGAAAGCGCAGAACTGGAATGGCAATATCAGGGAACTTCAGAACTGTATCGAGAAGGCCGTGATCCTTTCCGACGGAACGGAATTGACCGTAAAGGACCTGCAGGTCAATGCCAGGCCTGGGTCAAGCAGCGCCTCCGGCCAGACCGGAGGTCTCCTCCGGAACGAGGCCGAGGAGGAGCGCTTGGTCCGCGAGGCGGTTGAGCGCAGCAACGGCAACATTTCCGCCGCAGCGAAGATGCTCGGCGTCAGCAGGCCGACGCTCTACGCCAAAATGAAGAAATACGGCCTATAGTCATGTTGACCTGGCAGACCATATTGCTTGTCGTCATCGTCGCGGTCGTCGTGGCGGTGATTGCCACGCTAA
>JBGUGW010000288.1:0-7578 GCA_045111695.1 Candidatus Cryptobacteroides sp.
AGATGCTGGCCTTGGGATTCGCCTTGTAGTGAGCCACACGGAGTGAGAAGGTGTTGGTGGTAAAATAGAACGTCTTGATGCCTTCACGTTTACGAGGTGCCAGCATGGCCTTGGTGCAGGGGAAGCCTTCTTCATCTACAGAAGAAATAAAAGCGAAGGGCAACGTGTCGGCCATCTGCGCGATAAGACCTTTGACACCCGCCAAGGCGGGATTCTCGGGAGCGTCATCATTGATGGACAGTTCTTTGCGCCAGCGCTTCAAATGTGGGAGGTACATCTTCATCTGGCCTATGTATTCCTCCTTGGTAATGGGTTGGGGCAAGCCCTTGTTCACCTCGTCCACGAACTGGGCGCAATGCACAATCATCTCATCCATCGTGCATTCCTGCAAAAACTTACCGTTCTTGTAGCAGTACATGCAATACTCTTCGTGCTTGCTCCCGTCGGCATTGGTGCCCAGCACCTCAAGGCTCAGCGGCATGCCGCAACTCTGACAGAATTTCATTTCCATAGTGTTATTTTTCATAAGGTTTATCATCCAGCGGGCGGGTGCAGCCCCAGCTCTTGGCAAAGTCTTCAAAACCCCTGTTGACTTTCTTCAGGAACAACAGGCTCACCATCTTGCGCACCCACCAAGGGTACTGCTCCGGGCCGGTGAACTTCTTGGCCTCAGAAGTCAGGAAGTTGCCGCTCTGCGCGAACAAGCGCCCCATATCTTCGTATGGTGCTACTATTTTCGCTTTTACTGCGTCTTCCCTGGTGCGGATGCCGAAACTGCCACCACGAATCAGCGTGCCACCGTAGCTGCATCCCAGTTGTGCAGGTAGGCGTTGCAAGATTCGTTCACAGAAACGGAACTCATTCCCTTCGTCCATGCCTCCGTGAAGGAGGAAGCATAATTGCCCCGGAAGTTTTCGCTCTGTAGGAAGCGTCTCAAGGAATTCCAACATCAGGCCGGGTATGCACTCCACATAGAGCGGAAAAGCCATGAGGATATGTTCGTGAGTTAGGAAGGCTTCGCGAGTTGCATCCCATTCCTGGCGGTTGGAGAGGTTATGAAGTTCCCAGGTGATACCAGTTTCTTCCAGCCCTTTGACGAACGAGTGGATAATCTTGTCCGTATTGCTGAACTTGGCCACACGAGGGCTGCCGTTGATGATGACGAGATGCTCTGGTCGGCCTGCAATGACAGGCTTTTCTACCATTGCATCAACGACTTGTTTTGCGTTATGGTTGATGTCTATTGCCCCAAGTGAATGTCCACCTATGTTTGCTGCCGTACGCTTGCACCAGTCCTCCATCATCATCTGGTCAGCAGTACCTTTGTACAGTAAACCGATATTCAATGGGTGGTAACGCATTTCATGGCGCATCCAGCCTTCACGAAATCCTACAGTCATATTCAGCATAGGCACGATACGATCCATCACCCGTTTGCCTTTGTAGTCCAAAAAACCGAAGTGCGTATCTGAAACGATCCATAGGTTTTCTGTCTCTACCAGTTTCTTTATAATCTCTTCGTAATCGTCTTTTATGGCACAAATGCCAGGCGTCTTCAGCCAACACTGGTTACAGCCCATGCAATGCGCAATCTTCATGTCCGAGGTTTCGACAATCTCCACCTCTTTGTCTGTAATCAAAGCATTTACCTGGTCAAGGACTTCTTCACCTAATGTGTTTAAAACCAATGTCTTCATAACATCCTTTTGTCCATATTTTTCGAGTGTAAAGTTAGCGAATATCCTGTTCCGAAATAAAAAATAATGTGGACAATTATGTGGACAAATGAAGGGTTCCTACCCGAAAATGCTTGGACATAACTTCCGTTTTGTCTACTTTTGCGAAGGTTATTACGGAACAATCATTATGGCAAGACCGGTTCGCATCACAAAAGACAGGATTCTTGCGGCGGCCCTGGATATCGTTCGCGGGGGCGGCCCTCAGGCCCTGACCGCCCGGAGCCTTAGCGCCGCCCTCGGCTGCGGGGCCAACGCATTGTTCAACTCCTTCGGGTCCATTCAGGGCATTCGGGATGCCGTGAAAGCGGAGGCCCGCCGGTTGTATCAGTCCCGCGTGCGTGCGGGGTTTTCCCTCAACCCGCCTTTCAAAGGATTCGGCATGGCCTTCCTCTGGTTCGCCATGGACGAGCCGCAACTGTTCTCCATGATTATGGATGCTGAGGCTCCTGCGACATCTTTTGAGGACTACATTGACACCTATGTCGGCTTCAAGAAAGAATGCCTCAATGCCATCAATGCCTCCTTCGGTCTTCAGGAGAAAGACGCAGAAATGCTTTATTACCAACTGATTCTGGTAGCGCTGGGGCTCGCGCAGACCTGCACCCGGGGCGGTAGCACACTAAGCATTCCACAGGCCTCAGAAATCCTGGGAAAGAACGCCCGCGCATTCCTGATGGTCATCCGCGCCGGGGCCGATGACAGAGAAAGATTCATTCCCGGAGCGGGAGCCGGTCCGGGCGGCGATGTCGACTCCTATACCATGTTGCACACCCTGACCGGACAGAACCACCTCCTGCAGGAACTACGTGCTTTGCCCCGCTTTATCCAGGACGAAGAATGGACTGAATTGGAACGGGTGTTCCGGAATTCCTTCAACCATACCCCGGAATCCCTCCGGGAAGCCTACCCCGGACTCACCAAGGGCGACATCCGCATCTACATTCTCTCTCACTTCCAGTTCCCCGTGTCGGAGCAGGCCATCCTGCTGGGGATTTCGCCCACCTCCGTTACCAAAGCACGCCAGCGGCTGAAAGCAAAACTTCAATAAATGGGAATGCCATTCTGGCTCGTTATGGCATTGATTAACGGTTCCATCGAGTTTAAATTGACGTAATCGTAAGTTGCCAGTACAGCTTTTAATTCGGATATGAGTTTCTCTTCAGGCAAGTAGAAAACCCGCAATCTTTGAAGTGTGATGGTTTGATATGAGCTAATAATGAGTAAATTTGAGCCATGGAATACCTGTCAAAGCAACGATACGACGAGATTGCAGTCGAGTTGAAGCATCTTATCAACGAGGTTTACCCCAAAGTGAAGGAAGACCTCGCGGAGGCTCGCGCCCAGGGGGACTTGAGCGAGAATGCGGGTTACCGCGAAGCAAGGCGGACCCAAGGGAAGACCATCAGCCGTATCCGTTTCCTGCAGAAAGTCCTGGAGCATTCGCGCGTGATTGATCCCGACGTCCTCCCAAAAGACAGGGTTTGCCTTCTGAGCCGGGTCGAATTCACGAACCTCTCGACAAATGCCCGCATGGAATTCCAGATCGTCAGCCCCCACGAGATGGATCTCGAGGCTGGCAAGATTTCGCTGAAATCCCCGATCGGCGCCGCCCTGATGGGCAAAAAGGTCGGCGAGATCGCCGAGGCCCAAGTCCCCTCCGGGACCATGCGCCTGAGAATTGAAAGCATCACGCTCGACTGACCGTGATGCTTTGAATTATAAATCTCATTGGTAAACGAGATTTTACTTTCCGGCCAGCTTCAGGAACCGCTTGTCGTTCATCTGCTCGTTGGTAATGTACTCACCATCGCGGAAGACTGCATAGGTGGTGATGGGTGTAGGCGCATTCCGTGCGGTCTCCTTGCTCTGCAGATGAATGGCCTTGAATGGAATGCAATTGGCTTTTGCGACGCCCTCGATGACCGGAACGTACTTTCCGTTGAACGGGCACTGACTGGTGTAGTATAGTACATATCCCGGCTCGTCAATGTGTGGATGCCTGGCGCATTCCTTGAACTTGGGCGCTTCGGCATCTTCAGCGAAAGGCAGATACCACAGCTGGATCCCGTTATCGGCTTCGTCGCAGACGGAAAATCCCTTATGCTTCAAGTATTGAGGATCGGCCAGGAAAGGCTTCTTTTTTGCTGACGACAGAACGCAAAGCCCCTTCTTTCCTTTGGCCCGGCTGTCTTGAATGCAGGCTTCCAGCAAATCGTTCGAATACCCGTGTCCCTTGAAGGAGCCGGAAACCCAGAGACAGTCGATATACATATAGCCGTCGGCCAGGATAGGATTCCAGGCATTTTCGGCGGGAATGTACTCGATGAAACACTTGCCGCGTTCAACACTCTTCAAGAACACCAGCCCATCGTCGAAGCGCCCGGCAAGCCAGGCTTTCTTCGAAGCCACTTGCACATCGTTGTTGTTGGAAATAGCGCAGCAAATATGCTCCTTTTCCAAATTATCTTTTGTTACCCTGATGTATTCCATAATCTCAACAAATCCCGAGTTGACACCGTACCAAAGATTCAGCTACATCTCCTCATCCGTGCGAGTTTCGGCCATTTTTCCGCACGGAATCCTCTGCTTGTACCATCAAAGAGTTCCGGCAGAGTTCAGTCTAAGAACCCTGACAGGCTGGTCTGAGCCGACTTCCAGGTTGGGACAAGTCGTTTCCACGCCGGTATCCATGAAACCGCATTTCTCCATTACGCGGCCTGAGGCCGGGTTTGAAATGAAAAAGCTTCCCCATAGGACGCTGAACCCTTTTTCATTGAAACAATAGTCGACAACCTGCCTAAGGGCTTCAGTACAGATGCCCTTGTTCCAATACGGACGGGCTACCCAGTAGCCCACTTCACACTGGTCTTCATCGATTTTCAGATTCGACATGGATGCAGGGAGGTATCCCACGCATCCGACAATCTCATGGGATTCTTTCAGTTCGATGGCCCAGGTGAAATCATTCATAAAGAACTTACGGATCACTTCCTGGCTCTCATCCACGCTTTTGTGCGGCGGCCAGCCAGCGCGCGGTCCAACTTCGGGGTCGCTGGCGTATTTATACAAAACCTCGGCATCGCTTTCGCGCCAAGGACGCAATACGATTCTATCTGTTTCCATTTCAATCAATTGCGTTTTCGCACCACTCCGACATATGTCAGGAGCACGATATTCATCATCAGGGAGTAAAGTATGGCGGGAATCGCCATCTCTTCATTGGCAAAGATCAGAGGGCTTGAGGCAATGGCGATGGCTTGCGCTGCGTTCTGCATGCCCACCTCGATAAGCACCGTCCTGCGCTGCCGGGAGTCGTTCTTCACAAGGCGGGACATCAGGGATGAGCATCCTATCGCCAGCAGGATAAGGGCCGTCACGCAGATCCCCAGGACACCGATATTCTCAAGAATCGTCCTGTGATGCTGTATGTAGAAGACCGTGATCAGGACCAGCAGAAGCGGAAAGGCCAGGCGCGAGAGCACCTTGTCGGTTTTCTCCGCTGCCCGTGGCCAGGCATAATGAAGGCCTATCCCCAGCAGCACCGGAAGCAGCATAAGCACCAGATTCTGCTTGATAAGATTCCCGACAGGCAGGGAAATGCCGACACTCTCCCCTACCAGTTGCGTAGCCCAGCTCATTATGAAAGGAATCGTAAAAAGCGTAATGACGCTGCTCAAGGCGGTGAGAGTAACTGAGAGGGCCACGTCTCCTTTAGCCAATTTAGAGAACACATTGGATGAACTGCCTCCCGGGCAGCAAGCTATCAGCACAAGGCCGATAAAAAAGACAGGCGGAAGGTGGAACAGGTATGCCAGTCCCAATGCTATAGCGGGGAGCAGGACCAGCTGGCCGAAAAGTGCCACCACTATCGGCCAAGGATTCTTGAAGACCTTGCCGAAGTCTTCGAACCTCAAGGCAAGCCCGAGGTCGAACATCAGAAGCGTCAAAATAGGCAGGACAATCCAGATGGTATTCATCGAATTCAGTTTATCGGGCACAAATTTACTCAATTATCTTATTTTTGTATTCCAATTTATTTACCCGCATGCTCAAAAGACTAAGCGACATATTAAGCGCCAAGGCCAGCCTGTTCATCATCCTTACCGCACTGGTCACATTTTTCTTCCCCCAGATCTTTGCATGGGTCAAAGGCAACACGCAGACCATTATCCTGGGTATCATCATGCTCACCATGGGACTCACCCTAACACCCAGGGATTTCAAGCTCCTGGCCCAGCGCCCGTTCGACATACTCATAGGTGCGGTGGCCCAGTTCACGATCATGCCTTTAGTGGCCTTCTCACTGTCATGGCTGTTCAGTCAGATACCTGCTTTCGCCCCATACAGCACCGCGATGGCCATTGGCATCATACTGGTTGGCTGCTGCCCGGGAGGCGTTTCGAGCAATATCATGTCATTCCTCTGCAAGGCGGATGTCGCCTACTCCGTGGGAATGACCTGCGCATCAACGTTGCTCGCCCCTGTGCTCACGCCGCTTCTCGTGCTCATGCTTGCCGGTGAAAGGGTCGACGTCGATGCCTGGGGAATGTTCCGCCAGATACTGATAGTGACCATCATCCCCATCGCCATAGGTTTCTTCCTGAACGTATGGCTCGGGCACAAGGAGATATTCCGGAAGGTTCAAGGATGTATGCCGGGCGTTTCGGTTATCTGCCTCGCCTGCATAGTGGGCGGCGTCATCACCACCGTACATGACCCTCTGGTGGAGAACGGCATCGTACTGTTCCTGCTCACCTTCTGCATGGTGTTCTGTCACAATACGATAGGATATGTCTTAGGATACTCGGTGGGCAGGCTTTTCCATTTCAGCACCGCCAAGAAACGCACGCTGTCGATAGAAGTGGGCATGCAGAACGCCGGCCTCGGCACCAATCTGGCAATGACGTTCTTCGTGGCCACCAACCCCATGGCAGTGGTGCCATGCGCCATATCCTGCGCATGGCACAGCATCAGCGGCACCATACTGGCGAATATATTCGCCCGCCAGTCGGCAAAGGGAGCTAAGGACTAAATCTCGAAATCCAGGCAGGAACGCTGCACCGTATACGGCCTGACCTTTCCATTGGCCACGGCTACGTGCTCAGGATGCTTGGCATATCCTTTCAACGCATCTTCATCCGTGAGGGTGCTGTCCAGCATTACATCGGCGTTAGATGAAGCCAGCCGTCCGTCGATGTGGACCTTGACATCGACGAGTCCCGGCACCTTGCCGACCAGGCCCTCCAGGCCTTCCTTGATGCCTGCTTTCACGGCCTTCTTTTCTTCTTCCGACAGTTCCGGATTCAGTGTCCAGAGAATAATATGCTTTACCATAGCGGTTATTGTTTAGATACAAATATAATCAATTTACGGACCTTCTTCGCAGAATAATTGCTAACTTTACACCCACGCCGGCCGGAAGGTAGCGTAAACCTAATCAACGGGAACTTAACAAATGTAGTGTATGAAAAAGGTATTCTTCCTCATCCTGTCCGCCATTGCGGTCCTCTCCGTAAAGGCCAATGCCCAGTCCGTATCCGACCTCGGAACATGGAGCAGCATCCAACTTGTGAAATCATACGGGGCGCCATATGCAATGGCGCGCCTGGAGCATCGCTCCTATGACAACATCCAAGGTACGGAATGCTGGTTTGCGATGGCCGGCGGCGGATACAACTTCAACAGCTGGCTCAAGGGAGACCTCAGCTACGAATACTGGAAAATCCCCTCTGCTGGAGACCTTGTACAGCACAAGGCCGTATTCTGCTTCACAGAAACCCTCAAGCGCGAAGGCCTCGCAGTTGCCCTCAGGGAGAAATACGAGCTGGCTTACAACCCG
>JBGUGW010000289.1:0-13206 GCA_045111695.1 Candidatus Cryptobacteroides sp.
CTTCTATTTCTCTCTTGGGTAATGGGCAAATTAGAATCGGGAACATTACTTATAACAAGATGTAATTGATTCTTCTATAGGGAAATCATTTTATCTCAAAGTCATAAGGTGATACATCTTGAGTAGGTGTGTCACCTTCTTTTTAGTCTTAAATTGACACGGCTGAGGTTTTGACACATCAGGTCAGTTTCCGGCGCAACTCATTCCAAAAGTCTGCTCGGTCATTTCCATCCATCTGCTCCATCATCGCCCTGTACGGCGCCATCACCTTACTGATACTCGTTCCTTTGCTTCTATAGAACGCTCGCATCTTTGCCTCCACCTTCTCCAAATCAAAGTCACAATCCTTCAGTACAAGCATCGTCATGTAGGACTTCCTGTCGGTCATAGCGACGGCATCTTGCAGTTCAACTACTTCGTCAAGAAACTCCGTTACCGGATCCGCATCAGCCGAAAGGACGGTCATCAGTTTCGTGTCCGCTACGCGGAGTGATTTCCGTATCTGCTCCTTGCTATCGAGGTTCAGTTCAAAGCGGCACATCCCACTGAATGCATCATCAAGTCCATACTTCTCCACAAACCGTCTATTTGCAGTCCGGCGCATCTCATTTCCTTTGTCGTATATCGTCATTCGTTTCTTGTATTCTCGGTTGATTACATTCTTTTCCACTACCACATTCCCGTTCTTCAGCTTGCGACAAATGAACCGCTGATAACTCTTGATATGGCTACGGATATAGTCCGTGACCTGCGTTACATCCTCTACGGGAATATCCTTGGTTACATCGCATTTTACGACTTCAGCATCCATCATCGCATCGATATCCACCTCAACGAATCCGAGGTCATTTATGGACTCAAAACACTGCTTAATGGTATCCTTGGAAATGAGTTTCGGATAGTCCTTTCCCAATATCTTTCCACAGAACTCGATGACTGCTTCTCTACATTCGTAATCGACCTTTATCTTCAAGAGGAAAGGATGTTCTTGGTAGTACTTCAACGAAGAAACAATACCATCTTTCTCTATGAATTCAAATTGGGACTCGTCCTGAATCTTGATGGCTCGAATATCGGCTACCAACTTCAACTTGTCGAATGTAATCACTTATTCTCATATCTTCTTGTCATTATTTTTGATGACTTCCTCCCCTTGATAAGTGGTGGCTTGTCACATTGTTTCACCTGATGTCGGTCGGTGCGGAACCGTCTGCCAATATTCTTCCATTGCTTGACTGATGTGCTGCTTATGCAACTCGGATTTCATCCTCCCGCGCTGGCTTGCTGCTATCTTCTTCTTGGTCTCATCGTCCAACTCCCGGTATTGTCGTTTGTACTTGTTCATTGCTACTCGTTTTCCATAAATAGTAGGTCAAGTTAAAAAAGCAGGAGTAGTAGAAGTTTTTTCTCTTTGCCGACTGGGTAAAATCAACACGAGACATTGATGCATACCTATTTCACCTACTCTTTCTCGAAGGAAATCATAGGGATAACAGATGTAAAAAACCAACTTCTACGGGGATGTACGGGGGTGTTTTATCTTTCTCTCGTTCTGGAAATACACTACATCTCAAAAGACTTATCGATGTAGAAAATAATCACAATCTTGCAGCCATTCGACAAAATCCATAACTTTTTTCATGTCTTCAACAAAGGTTCGATAATTGTCAAAGATGCCGCACACGTATTTGCCCGGCTATTTCAGCCGGGCTTTCGCGTTTGGGAGCAGAAGAGCTCGTTTTGCTCCCATTTCGCCGAAAAAACGGCAACCGGGAGCAAAAACGGCATTTCCAAGCCCGTTTCGCGGTTCGAAGTACAGTTTTTATTATATTCGCTTTATAATTCTGTAGTTTTTCGGAAGTTCCTGCGTCTAATGGGCAGAAACAAATGACAAGACAATGACAGAACGCGAATTTGAAATGATGGTCCGGGAACACCGCAGCACGATTTACACCGTCTGCTACATGTTCTCTACCGACAAGGACGAGGTGGCAGACCTCTTCCAGGAAATCCTCATCAACCTGTGGAAGGGCTCCGGATCCTTCCGCGGCGAGTCCGGACTGGGGACCTGGATCTGGAAGGTCAGCCTCAACACATGTATTTCCCACGACCGTACGCAGCGGCGCATTCTCCGCACCGAGCCCCTTTCCCTCGACATAGATCTGTTCGAGGACACGGACGAAGGGTCCAGGCAGGCGGAACTCCTCCGCGGGCGTATCTCGAAACTGGGTCCCTTTGACAGAGCCATCGTCCTGCTCTGGCTGGAGAACCTCAGCTACGACGAGATCGGCCAGATCGTGGGCATCACCGCAAAGAACGTTTCCGTCCGTCTTGTCAGGATCAAGGAACAACTCAAAAAAATGCAGTAAAATGGAAAACACAGATAACACCCTCCTCGAGATGCAGGAGCAGATGAAGCAGCTCAAGGAAAAACTTGAGACCCAGAAGATTGTAAACGAAAGGATACTCCGCAAATCCTGCAGCCAGACGATCGGCCGCCTGCGGTTGAAGTCCAATCTCCCCATAGTGTTCGGATTCGCGGGAATACTTATGTCCGCATCCTTCCTTGAACTGGGACTGTCACTGCCCTTCGTAATCGTGACGGATGTCATGATGCTGGTGGCCATCATCGCCACTCTCCTCACCAACCGTCACATCCCCAGCATGGACAATGACATGGTCACCGCTGCTGAAGGACTCCGCAAGTACAAGAAGATCCACGCAGACTGGATAAAGTTCTCCCTGCCAGTACTCGCCCTGTGGCTAGGATGGCTGATATGGCAGGCCGTCACGGATCTGGGCCTCACTGGGACCGAACTGTTCGGAGCCATTTCCGGTCTGACGGTAGGTATCGGCTTGGGAATGGTGATCGGCTTCAAGCTCCGCCGCGACCAGTTGAATGCCGCCGATGACCTGCTGGCTCAGCTTAAGGAGCTTAAAGCAACTGAGTAAGGATCATGTATGAAAATCTGTTGAGATACAATCCCGGACCAGGGGCGGAGGCCTTTTCTACAAGAAGGGCCTCCGCCCTGCCGTATCCGGTCATCCAGGGACATCAGGTACACGGCTCCAGAATCGCCGTCATAGACCGTCCCGATATGACGAGGGAAGACCTGGAAGGCTATGACGTATTCGTCTGCAAGCTTCCGGGAGTAGCCATCGGGGTCAGGACGGCGGACTGCGTCCCCGTGCTTCTGTACGACCCAGTCCAAAAGGTCGTCGCGGCCGTCCACTCCGGGTGGAAAGGGACCGTGCTTAAGATAGCACAGAAGACCATAACCTTCATGGAGAGCGACTTCGGCTGCAAGCCATCGGACCTCAGTGCCATCATAGGGCCGGCGATAGGTCCGGACAGTTTCCAAGTCGGAGAAGAAGTGGTGGAAAAGTTCAGGGATGCCGGCTTCCCCATGCCACGGATATGGTCGCACCGCGGCCCAGGCGACGGCACTCCCATGTCGGGAGGCCATCACATCGACCTGTTCCAAGCAAACATCTGGATCCTGGAAGAATGCGGAATCCCCGCCTCCGGCATATTTGTCTCTGGCATCGACACCTACACAGACCCTTCTTTCTTCTCCGCCCGCCGTGAAGGCCCCGCCTGCGGAAGGATCATCAATTCCATACGGCTTATACCTGAATGAAGGAATGGTATTTGCAGGTAAGGGTCGGCCTCAGTTTATGAAATTGACTCAGAAAATACGGTTATCAGGAAGATACGGCAGGATGTACTACATCGTGTCCGGTATAGTCGACATAGTCTGCGCCGTCTTTGCTTTCATGTGGCCCCTGAGCACCCCTGCGCTTATCCTGATCAAGGTGTTCAGCATCCCTGTCACGGCATATCTTTTCTTTGCATTGGCCGCCGGCGAAAAGTCCTTCTTCTACCTCAACCTCGGATTCAGCCGCAACGAATACCGCTACATTCCCGTCGTGGTAGACGCCTTGGTTTTCGTGCTTCTCATTATCATCGCATTATCCCTGTCCCATGCCTTCATCCCAGCACAATAGCCTTCTCATTGATAGCGTGCGACTGGCTTTCGGCACGCACCTGGTACTGAGCGGAGCGTATATGACATCCGAGACAGGAAAGGTCACGGGACTGCTCGGCCGCAACGGATCCGGGAAATCCTGCCTGTTCAAGTGCATCATGGGCAATATCAAGCCACAGCAGGGATTCGTGCGGATCAATGACGGCGACACCGACCGGAACCATATCGGCCTATATGTCAGGTATCTGCCTCAGACGCCACTAATTCCGGCAGGTGTGACCCTTGAAAAGGCATTCAACCTGTACGAGGTTGACTATGAAGGACTTGTCCGGAGCTTTACCCGCTTCCACCGTTATCATTTCAAGACTCCGGGCGAGCTTTCGGGCGGAGAGGCCCGCGTCGCAGAGATGTATCTGGTCCTTATGTCCGACGTCCCGTTCTGCATACTGGACGAACCTTTTGCCCAGATAGCGCCTATACACGCGGAGAAGATGAAGGAATTGATAGAGGAGCAGAAGGAAAAGAAAGGGATCATCGTCTCCGACCATCTCTACGAATCCATCATCGAGGTCGCGGACGATCTGTTCGTGATCGACAGCGGATACACTTGCCCGGTCCATGCCCGCGAAGACCTCGTCAGGCACGGGTATCTTCCGAGATAAATCAGAGAAGGTCGAGAATCTGGCGGACGGAGGTGAGGTGGTAGCGGGCGAGAATGCCCTGGAGACCTCGGCCCTGCCAGTCGGCCAGGGCGAAATCGCAGCCCGCGCCCGTCGCGCACTGGCAGTCGTGCATCGTGTCGCCGATATAGATGCACTCGGCAGGGTCGACGAGCGTTTGTGAGCCTGCTGCAGCCTTGCGGAAATAAGCGAACATGGGAGCCGGCGAAGGCTTGTGCTCCTCGCTGTCCTCGGCGCAGACCACATGGTCGATATACTTTACCAGCACCTGCATGTGGACATCCTTCCCGAACTCATAGCGGTTGCGGGAGGTCACGCAGCCCGTAGTCCGCCCGGCGGACTTGACGGCTGCCAGGACCTCCTCCACGCCCTCAAAAGGCTTCATCAAGTGCATGAGCTCCACGAAATTCTCCTCCCAGCGCGCCCCGAAACGCTCCGCATCGGCGTAGCCGAGCAGCGGAGCGACCTTGGCGCTGGGAATCCCGAAGTAGCCGTAGGCTTCTTCGTAAGGCATTTCCACGCCGAGTAGTTCACGGACGGTCTTTACGAGGGAAAGCACCCCCGTGCGTTCGGTATCGATCAGTGTACCGTCTATGTCGAAGACGAAATGCCGGTACATGACCGCTAGCTGAAGATGATGGTCTTGTTCCTGAAAGTAAGGATCTTGCGCTCGATGTGCTTGGTCACAGCACGGCTCAGGACGATCTTCTCAAGGTCACGTCCCTTGAGCACGAGGCTGTCGGGCGTGTCCTTGTGGGTGATGCGCGCCACGTCCTGCTCGATGATCGGGCCGGCGTCCAGCTCTCCGGTCACGTAATGGCTGGTCGCGCCGATGATCTTGACTCCCCTCTCGTAAGCCTGGTGGTAGGGTTTTGCACCCACGAAAGCCGGGAGGAAGGAATGGTGAATGTTGATGATATGGTGCGGATATTCGCGTATCATCTCTTCGCTGAGGATCTGCATGTAGCGGGCCAGGACTATGAAGGAAATCCTTTCCTTGCGGAGCAGCTCCATCTCGGCGCGCTCGACCTCCTCCTTGTTGGAATGGTCCTTGGCTATGGACCAGACATGGAAAGGTATGCCGAACTGGTCCGCGACTTCCCGCAGGTCCTCGTGGTTGCTCACTATGCAGGGGATCTCGACGTTCCACTCCCCTGCCTTGTAGCGTGCCAGGAGGTCGTACAAACAGTGGCTCTGCTTGCTCACGAAGATGGCCATGCGCGGCTTGACGTCGCTGAAGAAGATGCTGAACTCCATCTCGAAACGCTGTGTGAACAGCGTGCTGACGTATTCCTTGATCTTGTCCCGGGGAATGAGGAAGCCCTCGAGTTCCCACTCGATGCGCATGAACAGCACACCGTTCTCCCTGTCCACGTACTGGTCCAGGTAGACGATGTTGCCGCGGTTGTCGGTGATGAACTTGGTGACTTCGGTGATGATGCCCTGACGGTCGGGGCAGTTGAGCAGTATGATGGCGGTAGGTTTCATGTTCTAACTGTTAATGATATGGATGTCCCTCTGGGGGAACGGTATCTCGATACCGGCCTCATTCAAGGCCTTGTAGATGACTTCACGGGCGCGGGCCAGGTAGGAATTGCGCTGGGGAACCAGCACGAACTGCTTGACGGCGATGTTGACGGAGTTGTCGCCGAACTCCTCGACGGTCACATAGACTCCGAGTTTCTCGTCGACTATCTTCAGTCCGGACTCGTCCGTGCCCTGGAGAGGCTTCATGGCTTCCACTAGCACCTGGCGGGCCTTTTCGATATCAGTCCCGTATTTAACGCCCACGACGATCTTGGTGAACTCGTATGGATTGCTTCGCGTGAGGTTCTTGAAATTCTTGTTGAAAAGCGCGGTATTAAGGAATGAAATGACGGCGCCGTCGAGCGTCTCGATCTGGGTGCTCTGGTAACTGACGGATGATACCTTGCCACGGATGCCGTCGCATTCGACCCAGTCACCTGCGCGCAGGCGGCCGGACATGAGCTGGATACCGTAGATGAAGTTGTTCAGGATGTCCCTCATGGCCAGACCGATACCGGTGGCGAGACCGGCGAACACGATGGATATGGCCCCCGTAGGAATGTTGAACAGAAGGAACAGAAGGATGATGAAGATGCCCCAGACAAGGATGCTTATGACGTTGTTGGCCACCGTAAGGTTGACCTCATCGTCACTGATAGTGGTCTTGCCGGAGTTCTGCATGATGTTGCGGAGCTTGATGTCCCGGAACATCGATTTGGCGAAATAGGCGATATACTTGAAGACAAAATACAGGCACAAAGCGAGTACTATCATGCTGGCGGACAGCTTCAGGATATCCATTCCGGACGAACTGGTGAAGCTGAAGAACTCTGCGGAATAGACATTGTCAAAGACTTCCTGCAGGTCGAACACCTTCAGGGCGAGAAGCACGCTCAAAGGCAGGGACACAACCGCCAGGACAGGCAGAATGACATCCTCCACCAGGTCATAAAGCCATGTAAGCCGGATGAACTCTCCCTTGTGTATCTTGCGGAAATCAGCCTCGGCCTGGAGCCGGAGGGTCTCGAGCTTAGCGCCTATACGATGTTCCTTCACCTGATGGAAAATGCGGTAAAGTGCGATGATGGTCTCCTCGATCGCAAGGGCGAACAGCCACCACATGATGATGAGCAGGCTGAGGAAAATGTAGCCGAAGCAGGACAACACGGAAGTGATGACCAGCACGACGAGGGTGACATAGGACACGACCTCGTCTGTCAGTTCGGTCTTCTTGGCGAAGCGGGTGCAGGCGGAAGCCTGCCAGAACATGCATACGACCAGGATGGGCGGGAAAAGGATGTTCATCACCGTATTGGGGATGAACATCACCCTTAAGCAGATCGCCACGAAGCCGATCAGGATGGCGGGCATATAAAGCCCGATCCCATAGCGGAACCTCACAGGCCTGAGGCGGATAAGCAGCGACAGGAATATCGCCACCATCATCCAGCAGAATATCAGCAGCAGTTTGGATGCCTGTGCGATGAAATTATTCGTCGTAAACGCCGAAACGAAAGCGATGGCAATGAGGAAAAGCGCAGTGCCGCAAAGCAAGGTGATGAGACTCTTGCTGTTGCGGAAGCGGTCCGTCTGCATGCGTTTCACGCGCTTCATGAGGATGTTGACGGCCAGGCGGCTCAGAAGCGTGGCGAGGCCGATGCAGATGGCCACAAGGAGGAAGAATCCGAAAACGACGGGGCCGCGCCATTCGCTCTGCACCCCGGAGGTGCCGTCAAGGCGGCGGCTGTATTTGGTGCGCAGTTCATGGATGGCCTGCTTGATGTATTTGCCCGGATGGGTAAGTATCTCCAGATAGTTCTCCTGACCTTGCGTGAATATCCTCTTCTGGATGATGCGATACCGCTCCTGGGCATAGTCGTAAGACTCCTTGAGGCGGGCGTTGGCGCTCTCATAGTGCTGGCTGTCAGTCAGTATCTGTTCTTTCCCTTCCTTGTAAAGGTTCAGCAGGGCTTCAGCATAGAAGATACACGCATCCCTGTCGTCCTTGCTCTCTTCGTCCAACAGGAAAGCCTGCTTGCGCGACACTGTGTCGAGACTGTCGATCCTCTCCCGGATCACCGGCGGGCGGCGCATGAGACTGTCGCGGCGGAGCGAGTCCGGCAGTTGGGGGATGTCCCCCGGCGCCGGCAGCCGCCGCAGCGACTCCAGCAGCCGCTCATAACGGTCTATCTCGGCGTCCAGTCCCCCCACGAGCTGGTCATAGGGCATCCTGCCGGAATTGAACATCTCGTATTCGCGGGACACTTCCTTCAGGGCATAGGTCATATCGAAAGTGTAGTCCTCATTCTGCGAATACAGCATGAGCGAGAGCTCATTGTATTTCTTGATCATGTCGACCATCTGCTGGTGCTGCTCCTCGTCGAGGGCCTGCATCTCGGTTCCCGTCGCACTCAGCCTGTCATACTCCTGCTTGAGTTCGTAGCGGAGCACGGACAGGGTGTTGCCAAGGTCCTTCTCGTTGAAGACGGCCATGGCGGGGATGCACAGCAGCGCAAGGATGGCGATGACGAAACGCTTTCTTTTCATACAGGAATGACGTTTGTAGTCCTTTAATTTGACAATATAGTGAAAATTCCCTTTGGATTAGTCCTCCGGGATTGTTATTTTCGCCGAAACAAGCATTTTTCATCAGACATCAAGCATACCATCATGAAAAAACACATATTTCTCCTGAGTTTCGCACTTCTGCTCCTTGCAAGCTGCAACACCGCCCGGAAAACCGATGACGGCAATGAAAGCGAGCCCGTTCCGGAACCTTCCGAAAAGAAGGATGCAGAAAAGAAGGAAGACAGGAAAAGGAAAAAAGATACGGAACCGGCAAGGGACAAGACCTTCTGGCTGGGCGCCGACATCAGCTGGGCGACCGAGATGGAGTCACGCGGCGAAAACCTGTACGGCTTCGAGGGAGACGAAGCGAAGGAATGCAGCGCCCTGATGAAGGAGCTGGGCCTCAACGCCTTGCGTTTCAGGGTATGGGTTGACCCCATAGGGGGTTTCTGCGACAAGCGCGACCTGCTGGAAAAATGCCGCCGCGCAAAGGCGCAGAGCATGGCCATCATGGTGGATTTCCATTACTCCGACTACTGGGCCGATCCCCAGCATCAGCCGGTGCCGAAAGCCTGGCAGGGCCACTCCTTCGAGCAGATGAAGGAGGACCTGCGCGCCCATACCGTCGAGGTGCTGCAGTTGTTGAAGGACAACGGCATCGAACCGGAATGGGTCCAGATAGGCAATGAAACCACCCACGGGCTCCTATGGGACTACCAGCGCGGCAGGGGCATCATGGGCAGCACCGAGCGCGAGTATGCAGACACCGTCGGCCACATCGACTTCGCGCCGGAGCAGTACGCCGGCTTCATCCAGGCCGGCCACGAGGCCGCCAAGAGCGTATTTCCGCACACGAAAACCATAGTCCATCTGGACGACGGCTGGAACTTCGACGTCTACGAAAAGAACCTCGGAGTGCTCGAAAAGTATGGAGTGGAATACGACATGGTCGGTATGTCGCTATACCCCTACTGGGCACGCGAAAAAGGCCGCAACGATGCTGACGGAGTCATCTCCGACTGCATCGCCAACATCAAGAAAGTGCATTCGCGTTTCGGCAAGGAAACGATCATCGTAGAAACCGGTTTCGAAGTGGACGAAAACAATCCGACCGTTCTGGAGGACGGCCGGAAACAGCTTGCGCGTATTATAAGTGAAGCACGGAACAATACCGGCGGACACTGCCACGGCGTGTTCTACTGGGAGCCGGAGTGCCTGCCGTCCCGCTACCGCCTGGGAGCCTTCGGCTCCGACGGCAGGCCCACCGCCATCATGCGGGGCTTCACCGACTAGACGATACCGGAGAAGCCGAGGAAGGCAAGGGCGAGGATGCCGACAGTGATAAGGGCGATCGGAAGACCCCTGAAGGACTTAGGAACCTCATTCAGCGCCAGATGCTCGCGGAGTCCCGCGAAGAGCACCATCGCAAGACCATAACCAAGGGAGGTGGCCACGGCATAGACTATGGCCTGGCCGAGGCCCAGCATGTGGGACTCGGTACCGAAGGTGAACTCCTTGGTGACCACGGTGATGGCGACGCCGAGGACGGCGCAGTTGGTGGTGATCAGCGGGAGGAAGATGCCCAGGGCCTGGTAAAGCGAGGGGCTGATCTTCTTGAGCACGATCTCGACCATCTGCACGAGGGCGGCGATTACAAGTATGAAAGCGATGGTCTGGAGGAACTCCAGTCCGAACGGCACCAGCAGGTACTTGTTCAGGAGGAATGTAACCAGAGTAGCGAGGGTGATGACGAAGCACACTGCCCCGGACATGCCGGTGGCGGTTGAAAGCTTATTGGAAACACCCAGGAAAGGACAGATCCCGAGGAACTGCGACAGTACGATATTGTTGACGAATATCGCCGAGACAATGATGATGATATATTCCATAGGGCTCTAACTCTTTTTCAGATACTTGTTGAACAGGACCATGAGGTATCCGAGCACGAGGAATGCGCCCGGCGCCATCACGAATGCGAGGATGCCGTCTCCGCTGATGAACTTCCAGCCGAATACGGAACCGCTGCCGAGGATCTCGCGGACGATGCCGATGACGGTCAGTGAAATGGTGAATCCGAGACCGACTCCGAGGCCGTCGAGCAGGGACTCAAGCACGCCGTGCTTGTTGGCGAACGCCTCGGCGCGGCCGAGGACTATACAGTTCACAACGATAAGCGGGATGAAGAGTCCGAGGGTCTTGTACGCATCGGGGGTATATGCCTGCATGACGAACTGGAGCACCGTCACAAAAGTGGCGATGACCACGATATAGACAGGGATATGGACCTTGTCCGGAACCACCGGTGCGAGCAGGGATATGACTATGTTGGAAAGGACGAGCACGAAAAGCGTGGCAAGTCCCATCTCCAGGCCGTTCACGGCCGAGGTGGTCGTCGCAAGGGTCGGACACATGCCGAGCACGAGGACGAACGTAGGATTGTTCTTGACGAATCCGTCAGTGAATGTTGACAACTTGCCCATACTTAATCCTCCTCTGCTTTTACGATGGATTTGACGAAAGCCACGGCATTGCTCACAGCCAGGGAATAGGCGCGGGAAGTGATGGTCGATGCCGTGATGGCGTCAATGTCGCCTCCGTCCTTGGTGACCTTGATCACCTTGTCGGGGCCGAGACCCTTCCACTGGTCCATGAACTTCGCGTCGGTATTGCATTTCGCACCGAGACCCGGGGTCTCGCTGTGCGAAAGCACGGAAGTGTTGTACACCGAGCCGTCCGGGAGCACGCCTACCATGAGGGTGAGCGGGCCGCCGAAACCGACGGTGGAGGACTTCACGGCATAGGCGGCGGGGGCGCCGTCGGCCGTGGAGACATAGTATTCGTATTTCTGGCCCGCGAACTCGGCGGACAGTGCGTCGGAGAGCTCGCCTCCGTCAGGGAGAACCTGGCTGATGGACTCTACCAGGGCCTTCTGCTCGGCGGCCTTGATCGGGTCAGCGGTGATAGCGTATATCACTGCGAGCACGGCCGAGCAGGCCAGGCACACGAGGGTCAGGCAAAGGACCATGTTCTTGAGTGTGGATTTCGCTGCCATATTACTCCCTCCCGAACTTTTTCTGGTGACAGAACCTGTTGATGAGAGGCACTGCCGCATTCATGATGAGGATGGCGAAGGACACGCCCTCCGGATAAGAACCGAAGTAACGGATCAGCATCGCTATGAGGCCGATGCCCACGCCGAAGACGATGCCGCCCTTGTCGCTCATCGGGGAAGTGACATAGTCGGTAGCCATGAAGCAGCTTCCGAGTATCATGCCGCCGGTGAGGAGGTTGAAGACGGGATCGGTGAAACGGGCGGGGTTGATGAGCCACATGATGCCGGCGAACACGATCACCGTAGCCCAGATGGACAGGGTGATGTGAGGCTTGATGACCCTGCGGACAAGCAGGTAGACGAAGCCGAGGAGCAGGGCTATCGCCGATATCTCGCCGGCCGAGCCGCCGAGGTTGGCGAAGAGCATCTGTCCGTAGCTGTAGCCGTTGGCAGCCATGATGTCCTGGACGGTACTGCCCTGCATGAGGCCTTCCTTGATGGCGCCGAGCGGGGTGGCGCCGGTGACGGCATCAGCGCCCCACAGGCCTCCGGGGATCTCCCAGCGGGTCATGTAGGTCGGGAACGAGACCAGCAGGAACACGCGGCCGGTGATGGCCGGATTGAAGACGTTCTGGCCGAGACCTCCGAAACTCATCTTGGCCACGCCGATGGCGACAATGGCTCCGACGAACACCACCCACCAGGGGGTGGAGGAAGGGAGGTTCATGGAAAGGAGAAGGCCTGTGACCAGTGCGGACGAGCCGCTGAACAGGCGTATGTCCTTCATCAGCCACCTGGCGATGACGTACTCGAGCAGCACGCAGGACACCGCGCCCACCGCCAGGACCAGCAGTTCGGACCATCCGTAGAAGACGACCGAAACCACGATCGCAGGCAGCAGCGCGATGATGACGTCCCTCATCAGGGAGTCGCTGGACACGGCTGCATGTACGTGCGGATTGGGTGAAACTAAGTATTTGTCCATAAATGATCCGGTTTACTTTTTGGCGGCTGCGGCTGCGGCCTTGGCCGCGGCGGCACGTGCCTTGATGATGCCGAGGACCTGGCCCTTGGCGATGTTGATCTGGTCAAGCAGAGGCAGGAAGGCCGGGCAGCTGAACTGGCAGCAGCCGCAGGAAATGCAATCATGCACTGCATTGGCTTCGAGCTGCTCCATGTCGCCGGCCTTGGCGAGTTTGTAGAGGAAGAAAGGCTCCAGGCCCATCGGGCAGGCATCTGCGCAGCGTCCGCAGCGGATGCAGTTGCCGGGCTCGGAGCGCTTGGTGGCGCCTTCGGAAAGGTACAGGAGGGAAGAAGAACCCTTGACGGTGCAGGCGTCCATGTTCGCCACGGCGCGTCCCATCATAGGACCGCCGCTGATGATCTTGGC
>JBGUGW010000290.1:0-2098 GCA_045111695.1 Candidatus Cryptobacteroides sp.
TCGGCACCGAGGCTGTTGAGGAAATCGACCAGGTTCTGGAGGCCGATGTTGTATTGTTTGATGATTTTGTTGAGTCTGATTTCTGCCATATATATTGGTCCCTCCTATTATTCGTCTTCGAATTCCTTGCGGAGAATCTCGAGCACCTCCTCGACGGTCTCGTCCTCGAGGTCGGCACGCTTGGCGATGTCCTCCGGTGCAAGGGCGAGCACACCCTTGGCGGTGTCGCAGCCGATGCCCTTGAGTTTGTCGATGACCCACTGGTCGATCTCGTTGGAGAATTCGTCCAGCAGAACGTCCTCCTCGTCCTCGGCGGCGTTCTTCGGGAGCTCGCGCCAGACTTCGATCTCACGGCCGACGAGCATGCCGGCGAGCTTGATGTTGCAGCCGCCCTTGCCGATGCCCTTTTTGACTTCCTCGGAATCCATGAAGACCTTGATCTTGTCCTCGGGACCTTCGCCGAGGTCGATGCGGGAGATATGGGCCGGGCTGAGGGCGCGGTTGATCAGGAGCTGGACGTTGCTCGTCCACGGGATGACATCGATGTTCTCGTTGCGGAGCTCGCGGACGATGCCGATGATGCGGGAACCCTTCACGCCGATGCAGGCGCCGATCGGGTCGATGCGGTCGTCATAGGACTCCACGGCCACCTTGGCGCGCTCGCCCGGGATGCGGACGACCTTCTTGATGGTGATCAGACCGTCGTAGATCTCGGGAACCTCCTGCTCGAAGAGTTTCTTGAGGAACTCGTCGGAAACGCGGGAGAGCACGATGTAAGGGGTCGTGTTGTTCTTCATCTCGACGCTCTTGATGATGGCGCGGATGCTGTCGTTCTTCTTGAAGTGCTCGCCGGGAATCTGCTCGCTCTTCGGAAGACGGAGCTCGTTGCCGTCCTCGTCGAGGATGAGTACTTCCTTGGCCCAGGTCTGGTAGACCTCGCCCTGGAAGAGCTGACCGATTTTGTCGCTGTATTTCTTGAAGACGTTGGCTTTCTCGATGTCCATGATGCGGCCCTGGAGGTTCTGGCGGATGTTGAGGATGCCGCGGCGGCCGAAGGAGGCGAGGGAGAGTTTGCGGGTGTAGGTGTCGCCGATCTCGTAGTCGTCGTCACCGGTCTCTTCCTTGATCTCGTCGATGGTGATCTCGCAGACGGGGTCTTCCACTTCCTCGACGACGTCGAAGTTCTGGTAGATTTCGCAGTCTCCCTTGTCGACGTTGATGATCACGTCGAAGTTGTCGGAGGTGCCGAAGGTCTTCGCGATCTGGGTCAGGAACACGTCCTTGAGAACGCCCATCATCACCGGGCGGTCGATGTTTTTCTCTTCCTTGAAATCCTTGAACGCATCAATCAGGGTGATGCCTTTTTCTTCTTTCTTTGCCATTGGTTATATTGATTTTTATTTTACTTCGATGTAAGGGGTCACGGCATTGATTTCCGTGAGGGGGAAACGGTCGTTGTGCTCCACCTTCTCTTTCTTTTTCTTGCCTTCCACGGCTTCGAGGGCCGTGTAGGAGAGGGTGACGGACTGCTCATCCGCATCCGTCAGCGTCGCGATGAGGCGCTTGCCGCCGCGGAACTTGACGTCCACCTGCTGCCCGATGGCCTTGCGGTACTGGCGCAGGACCTTGAAGGGACGGTCCAGGCCGGCGGAGGAGACGGTCAGCGCGTAGTCTTCCTCGTCCTGGGAGAACTTCTCATGAAAGACTTTGTCGACGGCCGAGCAGTCGTCCCAGGTGACGGAATCCGCGTCCTTGTCGATGATGATTTCGATGTCGTTGGCGGCGGATACGGTCACGTCCACGATGAAGGCACCGAGGGCCTCCACGTCGGGGGTAATGGCGGATAGGATAAGTTTTTTGTCCATGGTACTTTATAAAAAAGATAGGGGACGCGCGCGTCCTCTATCCTCAACACGGGCACAAAGGTAGCAATTATTCTCTAAAAGACAAAAAGAACGGGCATTTTTTCACTTTCTCATGAAAAGTCGTTATCTTTGTGTCAGATCAAAGCCGAAATTATGGAATTTTCAGCAAAAGAATTAGCCGTTATCCTCAAAGGAACCGTCGACGGCGATGATACAGCCACTGCCAGGCGATT
>JBGUGW010000291.1:0-1471 GCA_045111695.1 Candidatus Cryptobacteroides sp.
GTCTCTGGTGGTTTTGGCCCTGTCGTGCAAGCAGGCCGTTCCCGGCCAGGTCAAGGTCACGGGCGGCTTGATCCAGGGTGAAGTCACCGAAGACATGTGCATCTACAAGGGCATTCCTTTCGCTGCGCCGCCTGTCGGCGACCTCCGTTGGAAAGAGCCGCAGCCCGTCATCCCATGGGAGGGCGTGAGGGATGCGCTGGAGTTCGGCCCCGGCCCCGTCCAGGGCATGAATTTCCCCGGCTCCAACAACAGCGAAGACTGCCTCTACCTGAATGTATGGTCTCCCGCCAAGACCCCGAAGGACAAACTTCCAGTATTCGTCTGGATCTACGGAGGAGGCTTCTCGATGGGTTCTTCGTCACAGTATGACGGCCGTCCGCTTGCGGAGAAGGGCGTCATCCTCGTGACGATCAACTACCGTGTCGGCCAGCTCGGATATTTCGCTTATCCCGAACTTACTGCAGAGAGCCCGCATCATGTCTCCGGCAACTACGGTATCATGGACCAGATCGCTGCCCTGCAGTGGGTCCATGACAATATCGCGGCCTTCGGCGGCGATCCCAAGAAGGTGACGATCTTCGGCGAGTCCGCCGGCGGTATCTCCGTGAGCATGCTGTGCGCTTCACCTCTTGCCAAGGGCCTGATCAGCGGCGCCATCTCGCAGAGCGGCGGATCCTTCGGCCCCGTCCGCCATCATTCCTATCCGGGCGAGAACATGAAGACCTTGGAGATGGCTGAGCAGGACGGCGTCAAGTACGCCGAGTCCCTCGGAGCCTCGTCGCTGGCCGAACTGAGGGCGATGGACGCCAATGCCTTCGCGCGCCAGCGCGTAGTGACCGGCGGTGCCTGGCCCATCGTGGACGGCTATGTGATCCCCGACGACCAGTTCCGCATGTACGAGAACGGCAATTTCAACGACGTGAACGTTCTGATAGGATACAACTCCGATGAAGGCGCGAGCTTCGGCAGCAGCAATGTTCCCGAGGAGCATGTCGCTGCGGTGGAGGAGCGCTACGGCCCTTACGCTGAGAAGCTTCTGGAGGCCTATCCTCTTGACGGCAGCTCGGTAGTGCCCAAATCCGCCCGCGACCTCGGCCGCGATGCATCCTTCGGCTGGCATACCTGGAGCTGGGCCCGTCTCCAGTCCGAGAAGGGCAAGGCCAACGTGTACATGTACTACTTTGACCAGCATCCCGACTATCCGGAGGATTCACCTCAGTACGGACACGGATCGCCTCACGGCCAGGACGTCGACTATGTCTTCAAGAGCCTGAGGCGTGAGAATCTCCCGACGGACGGCTACCTCTCCGAGACCATGGCCACCTACTGGACCAATTTCGCCAAGAATGGCGATCCGAATGGCGAGGGTCTTCCCGAGTGGCCGAAGTTCACGAAGGACAACCACGTGACTATGGTCCTGACAGGCTCTGGCCCTCATCCCGAGGCCGTTCCTGACGAGGATGCCATGTGG
>JBGUGW010000292.1:0-2407 GCA_045111695.1 Candidatus Cryptobacteroides sp.
TGGCGTTCGGGTTGGCATCGACCTGGGCTCCCAGCTTGTTCAGGAAGTCCACCAGATTCTGCAATCCGATATTGTATTTCTTAATAAGCTTGTTTATTCTGATTTCTGCCATATTCAACCCCCTTTTTTATAGTCAAACTAGTCCTCGAACTCGGCCCTGAGGATATCGAACACTTCGGCGACGGTCTCGTCCTCGAGGTCCGCCCTGCGGGCGACATCCTCGGGAGAGAGGGCCAGGACACTCTTGGCGGTGTCGCAGCCGATGGACTGGAGCTTCTCGATGACCCATCCGTCGATCTCGTTCTCGAACTCGCTGAGGAGCACATCCTCCTCCTCGTTGTCGATCTCGTCCTTGGGCAGCTGGCGCCAGACCTCGATCTCGCGGCCTACGAGCATGCCGGCAAGCTGGATGTTGCATCCGCCGCGGCCCACGCCCTTCTTGACCTCCTCGGGCTGCATGTAGACCTTGACCTTGTCATTGGGGCCGGATCCCATGTCGATGGAGGACACGCGGGCGGGATTGAGAGCGCGCTGGATGAGCAGCGGCTGGTTGTTGGTCCACTGGATAACGTCGATGTTTTCGTTGCGGAGCTCGCGGACGATGCCGATAATGCGGCCGCCCTTGACGCCGATGCAGGCTCCGATCGGGTCGATGCGCTCGTCATAGGACTCGACTGCGACCTTGGCCCTTTCGCCAGGGACGCGGACGACCTTCTTGACGGTGATGAGGCCATCGAGGATCTCCGGGACCTCCTGCTCGAACAGGCGCTCGAGGAACTCGTTGGAGGTACGGGAAAGGATGATGTAAGGCGTGGTGTTGTTGCGCATCTCGACGCTCTTGATGATGGCGCGGACGGTGTCGTTCTTCTTGAAGCGCTCGCCGGGGATCTGCTCCTCCTTGGGGATGTGCAGCTCGTTGCCGTCCTCGTCGAGGATGAGCACCTCCTTGGACCAGGTCTGGTAGACCTCGCCGCTGAAGATCTCGCCGATCTTCTCGGAGTATTTCTTGTAGACGTTGGCCTTCTCGATGTCCATGATGCGGCCCTGGAGATTCTGGCGGATGTTGAGGATGCCCCTGCGTCCGAACGACTTGAGACTCAGCTCCTTGGTGTAGGTGTCACCGACCTCGTAATCATCGTCGCCGGTCTCCTCGGCCACCTGCTCGGGAGTCATCTGGGTGTTGGGGTTCTCCACTTCCTCGACGATCTCGAAGTTCTGGTAGATCTCGCAAGTACCCTTGTCGACGTTGACGATGACGTCGAAGTTGTCGGACGAGCCGTAGGTCTTGGCAATCTGGGTCATGAAGACGTCCTTGAGGACGCCCATCATCACCGGCCTGTCAATGTTCTTTTCCTCCTTGAAATCCTTGAAGGCGTCAATGAGGGTAACAACGTTTTCCTTTTCCATGTTTGATTATCTGTTTATTTTTGTTCTTCCATTTCCTTGAGCAGGGCGTCGGCCTCGGCGCCGCTGATGCCGGCGGAGCCCACGGTGAGGGCGTAGTCCTCGACGTCGCGGTCGAACGCGGCCAGCACCGCGCGGTGAACATACTCACAGTCACCGAGATTGACGCTGCCGCCTTCCTTGGCGACGGTCACGTCGATGACATTGTCATCCTCGTCGAAATCGAGGCAAACAACGCTGCAGCCGCGCTCCTTGGCGGCGGCTTCCAGCACTTTCTGCAATTCAGTCCTGTCCATCGTAAATCACAATAAAAAATAGGAACCGTCCGGCCCCTATCTCTTTCACGACTGCAAAATTAGAAAAAAAATGTTAACTTTGCAAATCAAAGGAAACTTCTCATGGAATTCACGACGAAAGAACTTGCCAGGATCCTGAAGGGCACAGTCGACGGCAACCCCGACGAAAAGGTCACCTCCTTCGCAAAGATCGAGCATGGAAAGCCCGGCAAACTCTGCTTTTTCGCCAATCCCAAATACGAGCACTACGTTTACGAGAGCAAGGCTTCTGCCATCATCGTGAACAAGGATTTCGTACCCAAGGAGAAAGTTTCGGCCACGCTCATCCGCGTCGACGACGCGTATTCGTCCGTAGCCTACCTTCTCAAGTACGTACGCGAGCATGAGAGCAAATTCCGCTATCACCGCAGCCTCATTTCCCTGATCTATCCTTCCGCCAAGCTTGGCAAGAAGGTCTATGTCGGCAGCTATTCCTACATAGGAAGGAAATGCCGCATCGGGGACTATACCCGGGTCTACCAGAACGTCTATATCGGCGACGGGACGACCATCGGCAAGCGCTGCATCCTGTACCCCGGAGTGAGGATCTATCCCGGCATGGTCATCGGCGACAACGTCATCCTCCATGCCAACTGCGTCATCGGCTCCGACGGCTTCGGCAACGCCCCTCAGCCCGACGGCACCTGGGAAAAGATCGAGCATCTGGG
>JBGUGW010000293.1:0-3699 GCA_045111695.1 Candidatus Cryptobacteroides sp.
GCGAGGCTGTAAGAGGACACTTCGTTGAAATTGTCGTCGACGATGTTGGAATACCGGTCGTAACCGGTCACGACCGTGAATCCTGTACGCTCGGAGACAGTGTGGCGCCATTTCAGCGATGCATTGATGTTGGAATAGTGGAAGGTGGTGTCTCCGTCGAAGGAGAAGCCGTCCCTCGACCAGTATGCATATGCCTGGACGGTGTTGCGCGCATTCACCCTATGGGTGACGGATGCGTTCAGGTCGCTGAAGCCGGCCTTGCCGCCGGAATAGGCGCTGTTCTCCGGAATAAGATTGAAGATCCAGTTGGAATAAGTGGTTCGTCCGCCCACGATGAAAGTGGTGCGGTCCTCGACGATGGGGCCTTCGACGTGGAAATGGCTCGTCAGAAGGCCGAGGCCGAGCGAGCCCTGGACCTTCTTGGCGTTGCCCTCGCGGCCGCGGACGTCCAGCACGGACGAAATGCGGCCGCCGAACTCGGCCGGGATGGAGCTCTTGTAAAGCTCGATGTCATTGATAACGTCGGTATTGAACGCCGAGAACACGCCGAAGAAATGGCTCGGATTGTAAATGGTTCCGTCGTTGAAGAGGACGAGGTTCTGGTCGGCCGATCCGCCGCGGACGTTGAATCCGCTGGACGCCTCGCCCACGCTTTTGACTCCCGGGAGGGTCAGGACGGCCTTAAGGACATCGGACTCGCCGAAAGCTGAAGGGATCTTGTTGATGGTATTGATGCGGACACGCTCGATACCCATCCTGGAATCGCGGTGGTTGACCATGCTCTCGGCCGAAACGACGGCCCCCTTGAGGGAGGTGACCTTCTCCTTCATCACCACATCCAATCCTCCGTCACTGTCCACGTGGACGTTGAGACGCAGGTCCTCGAGGGAATAGCCGCTGAAACCAAGTACATTGTCACCCAGGGGAAGACGGATGCGGAAACCGCCGTCATTGTCGGTCATGGTGTAGTTGCCGGACTTGTCGTCGAAGACGGCGACTCCGGCAATCGGCTCTCCCGAAAGGACGTCGCGGACCGTGCCGTTGACATAGGCGCGGTCACCCCTGGCGTTTTCGGGCTGGCCGATCTGGTATACCTTGTTGGCGAAGGTGACCATTTCGTTGGTCGCGTTGATGAGCCGCAGAAGTTCGTCGTCCACAGCCTTGTCCTCTCCGCTGGAGAAGAATCCCGGAGGAAGCGAAGTATAGATGGTCTTCTCACCGATCTTGAAATCACCCGCGGCGAGATCGGGCAGGGGCGCAGCCTGGGTCTCTACTGCTGGGATCCGGAGGTCCGGACCAGCCTGCTGACCGGCGCTGATCGGCACGGCCTTCTTGGAGGCCAGGGCCGCCGTGCCGGGATCCCTTCCTACGGAAGGATTGGTGAGGAAGCGGCGCGCCTTCCGCTTGCGGACCGGCGCGACGGTACCGTCACGCTCGATATAAAAACTCTCGGATGTATCGAATGAATCTATGGCATATCCGGCGGTCAGTCCCGATCCGGAGAAATCGCTTGCGATCTTCTTGTTCACTACCCTGTACAAGGTGAAAGGACCCTCGTACGCCACCTCATAGAAGCCCGCCGGCACGTCATATCCTTTCTTGCGAAGGTTGACGAAACGAGTATCTCCCATGGTGAAGAAGTCGACGTGGTCACGGTCTATCTCGACCGCCTGGCGGCCGGACGACGGGATGGCGACGAGCTGCTTGCCGTACGCGTCGATATTCAGGATGATCCCGTCATACCATCTGCCGTCGAGCATTACGCCTCCCTCGACGAAATCAGGGGAATACCAGAAATAGGTACCGTCGTAGATCATGTTGTACCGCAGTGCCTGACGCGCCCTGAACAGCAAGGAGTTGTCGGAAGCCATCTTCTGGAAGGCTTCGGACTCGGTATACTCCTGCGCCATCACAGGCAGGCATGCCAGTGACAGTAGAAGCAAGGAAAACAGGCGGGGTTTAGTTCGTTTCATATACGTTTACAAATATAATTATTTATTTGACATTCTATTGTTTTGTCCGAAAAAATCCCTACCTTTGCCCCACTTTTGCCGGGAAGGCTGAAGTAAATGACATATTTTTACAAACCCCAAAATTTTTTGCACAATGGCTGAATATCTGATGCCTGAGAAGAAGCAAGAGATTTTCGCGAAGTACGGGAAGTCCAATAAGGACACCGGCTCCCCGGAGAGTCAGGTTGCTTTATTTTCCTACCGTATCGCTCACCTTACCGAGCACGTGAAGAAGAACAAGAAAGACGTCGTTACGCGTCGCGCCCTTCTCCGTCTCGTCGGTAAGAGACGTCAGATCCTGGACTATCTCCAGAAGATCGACATCGAGAGATACAGAAGCATTATCAAGGAGCTCGGTCTCCGTCGATAAACAGCATAGGAAAACCAAGGGGAAGGATTCCAAGGGGAGTCCTCCCCCTTTTTTATTTGAAAATTCCGGGACGCGGACGGTCCGCTTCCCTGCAGTAATAAAGACGTAAAGAAAACAGTAATGAACGTTATCACGAAAAAGATCGAGCTCGCGGACGGCCGCGTGATCGAGATCGAGACCGGAAAACTCGCCAAGCAGGCGGACGGTTCGGCTGTCGTGAAGATGGGAGGCACCATGATCCTCGCCACCGTCTGCGCAGCCAAGGAAGTCAAGGAGGGCACTGATTTCATGCCCCTCACGGTGGACTACCGTGAGAAGTATTTCGCCGCGGGCAGGTATCCCGGCGGTTTCATGAAGAGGGAGAGCAAGCCCTCCGACTACGAGATCCTCATCGCCCGCCTTGTCGACCGTCCCATCAGGCCCCTCTGGCCGGACGATTTCCACCTCGAGGTGTTCGTCTATCTCAGCCTCATTTCCGCTGACAAGGACACCCAGCCCGATGCTCTCGCCGGCCTGGCTGCATCCGCAGCCCTCGCAACTTCCGACCTGCCGTTCGGCGGCCCCGTCTCGGAAGTCCGCGTCGCCCGCATCAACGGCGAGTTCGTCATCAACCCCAGCTTCTCGCAGATGGCCAATAGCGACCTCGAGCTTATGGTCGCCGCCACCGAGGAGAATATCATGATGGTCGAGGGCGAGATGAACGAGGTCAGCGAGCACGACATGCTCGAGGCTATCAAGTTCGCCCACGAGGAGATCAAGCGCCATTGCCGCGTGCAGAAGGAGCTTATCGCCGAGCTCGGCAACGAGACCAAACGCGACTATCCTCACGATGTCGAGGATGAGGAGCTCCGGAAGGCCGTCGAGGCTTTCTGCTATGACAAGTGCTACGCCCTTGCCAAATCCGCCAAGCCCAAGCACGAGCGCGAGGACGGCTTCACCGCCATCAAGGACGAGTTCCTGGCCACCATCCCGGAGGAGGAGCTCGAGGAGAAGACCCCGCTCGTAGAGAGATATTATCACGGTGTCGAGAAAGAGTCCATGCGCAACATGATCCTCGACGAGGGCATCCGCCTGGACGGCCGCGCCTGCAACGAGGTGCGCCCGATCTGGTGCGAGGTTGATTACCTCCCCTGCGCACACGGTTCCGCCATCTTCACCCGCGGCGAGACCCAGTCCCTCGCTACCGTCACCCTCGGTACCAAGATGGACATGAAGGAGGTTGACGAAGTTCTCATCCAGGGCGACCAGCAGTTCGTCCTGCATTACAACTTCCCTCCTTTCGCCACCGGCGAAGCCAAGCCCATGCGCGCCCCCGGC
>JBGUGW010000294.1:0-1887 GCA_045111695.1 Candidatus Cryptobacteroides sp.
ATCGAGACCGAGGACCTTCCTTCGTTCGAGAGCAATCTCTACTCGATGTTCAGCAGTTACAACGGCATCTCGCAGTTCCCTGCGTCCACCGTCAACAAGATGCTTGCCGGCAAGCAGGTGTCCGTCAGCACTTCGCTGACCGACCTCAATACCTGTGTCCGCGGCTCGTCGACCCGCAAGGACCTCGAGACCGCTTTCCAGCTCCTTTACCTGAGTTATGCCGATCCTCGCTTTGACCAGGATGCATTCGACCAGGCCGAGCAGACCCTCCGCGCCATCCTTCCCAACTATGTCACCCAGCCCAACTATTATCTCCAGAAAGAGCTCTACGGGACCCTGTACGACAACAACCCCCGCAACATCCTCATCAGCGAGGATGTCCTGGACAAGGCCAGCCTTGAGACCATCGAGCGCGTAATGCGCGGCCTGCTCAAGGATGCCGCCGGTACGACGATGATCATGGTCGGAGACTTCGATGTCAACGAGGTGAAGCCCATAATCGAGAAGTATGTCGGCAGCCTGCCTAAGGGAAAGAAGGCTCCGAAGTGGATCGACCGCAACGAGGATGTCACACGCAAGAATGTCGTGAACGACTTCGCCGTCGACATGCAGACCCCTATGACCACCGTCGCCCAGCTTTTCCGCATGGATGACAAGTATTCCTTCGATAATGAACTGGTATACAGTGCTCTCGAGTATATCCTCAACATGGTTTATGTCGAGACCCTGCGCGAGGATGAAGGCGGTACTTACGGCGCGAGCGTAAATGCGTCCCTGCTGGAGGAGCCCAAGCAGTACGGCGTGCTGCAGGTGGTCTACCAGACCAATCCCGGCTCCGCGGACAAACTCCGCGCCCAGGCCCTGGACGGCATCCGCAAGATCGCGGCCGAAGGCCCTACCGCCGAACAGTACGACAAGACCATCAAGAACCTTGAGAAGACCATCCCCGAGCGTCGCATCACCAACAACTATTGGATGTCGGCCATCAAGGAATGGAACGATCACGGCCTTGACGTCGACAAGGCATATGATTCGGCACTCAAAGCCATTACTCCGGACAAGATCAAGACCCTTGCGTCCCGTCTTCTCTCCGAAGGCAATCTTATCGAGGTCGTCATGCGTCCCGACAATACTGCAGAAGCCGAATAACACAATATGGAGTCGAAAGTAGAAAGGATCCGTACAAGGATCCATCGCAACGGGCGCAGATACCGTTTCGTACGTTTCCACGGAGACCTGTGCACCTGGCTTTCCTATCGGAAATTCCAGGTCACAGGACTTGAGAACATCCCGAAGGACGGCCCCGTTATCCTGGTGCCGAATCACAGCAATGCCCTGATGGACGCCATGGTGACCTTGCGCACCCGCAAGGAGCCGACGGTCTTCGGCGCACGTGCCGACCTGTTCGAAACCCCTCTCGTTGCGAAATTCCTTACTTTCCTCAAGATCCTTCCAATGATCCGCAAGCGTGACGGAGTGCGCAATGTCATCAAGAACCTCGATATCCAGGAGGATATCATTACGGTTCTCGAGGACGGTGTCCCGTTCTGCATGTTCGCGGAAGGCACTCACCGCGCGAAACACTCCCTTCTCCCTATAAACAAGGGAGTGTTCCGCATCGCGGTGGCTGCCATGCAGCGTTTCGACAAGCCCGTTTATGTCGTGCCGGCCGGCATCGATTACAGCGACTATTTCCGTTATTCCGGTACCGCCTTGATACAGTTCGGGGAGCCGGTCGATGTAAGAGGCTATATTGCCGCCCGCCCGGAGGCCGGTGACGCTGAGCTTTTCCGCGGGATGACGCTTCTTCTTCAGAACCGCATTTCGGAACTGTTCACCTATATCCGTGACGATGAGGACTATGATGGTGTGTGGGCTTATACAAAG
>JBGUGW010000295.1:0-13917 GCA_045111695.1 Candidatus Cryptobacteroides sp.
CGAGATGGTTTTCACCGGTTCCAGCGTCCATTGCTTCATCGAAAACGGCAGACCGATAGCTTTCGGCAACCGTTTCCCCGGCTTCATCGAGGCTCTCGCCCCTTATATGCGTCAACAATAATCGACATTCATGAGGTACGTGTTCGAAGGCTGCTGCACAAGTGCGGCTGATGCGGTGACGGCCCAGCACAGCGGGGCCGTCCGCATCGAACTTTGCAGCCGCCTCGACATCGGCGGCGTCACCCCCTCCGAATCCATCCTCCGCGACACCCTCCTCGCCCTCGCCGAGGACTCAGTAAATTGCGTCAAAGTGAATGTTCTAGTCCGTCCCAGGGGAGGAGATTTCGTGTATTCAGAGGAAGAGATCCAAAAGATGCTGGAAGGCATTGAGATGTGTAAGCGCCTGGCAGTGAGAGATTCTTCTGGGAGGGAGCATCGAGTAAATGGTGTCGTTATCGGCGCCCTGCTGCCGGACGGCAGTATTGACATGGCGACGATGTGCCGGCTTATCGCCGCCGCGCGTCCGCTGGAAGTCACCTTCCACCGCGCCTTTGACGAATGCGCCGAGGTGGAACGCAGCCTGGAGGACGTCATAGCGCTCGGTTGCGAGCGCCTCCTGACGTCCGGCCATGCGGCGGACGCCTACGCCGGGCGCTTCGCCCTGGCCCGGCTCGTCCGCCAGGCCGCCGGCCGCATCATCATCCTCGCCGGCTGCGGCGTCCGTCCCCACAACATCGACGCCATCGCCTCCGCCGTCCTATCAGGCTCTATTTCCTCACCCTCCCTTTCCTCACTCTCCCTTTCTTCACCATCTTTTTCTTCCCCATCCGATCGCTCTTCTTTCATCGGTTCCAGTTTCTCGCCCCTTGAATTCCATTCCTCCACCCTCACCGGCTGGTGATGCTGTTTATCGTTCTCGTGAACAAAAACATCCTTTTTTGTTCACAGCGAACACTTTTTCTACCATTCTGTGAACAAAACAAGTAGTATTTGTTCACCACTGTCTTGTTTTTCCCGATTTCTGAACAAAAACACCCCTGTTTGTTCAATTCTGCCCCCTTTTTGCTGATTTTTGAACAAAAAGGGCGGATTTGTTCAGACGGTAATTATCCCTCACCTTTTCGCCGAGGGATATTGGGTGGAATGCCTTATCCCTCAGCATTTGGGTGAGGGATGTGAGGAGAAATGCCGTATCCCTCGGCATTTAGATGAGGGATGCGAAGAAAAGTGCAGTATCCCTCGGCATTTGGGTGAGGGATAAGGAGGGGAGGGCTTTCAAGAGTCGCGGGAATGTTATAAATTTGTGCATTATGGCAGACGAAAAGATCATTTTCTCGATGGCGGGCGTGGGCAAGGTCCTCCCGCACAACAATAAGGTTATCCTCAAGGATATCTACCTTTCATTCTTTTATGGGGCCAAGATAGGCATCATCGGTCTGAACGGTTCCGGAAAATCAACGCTCCTGAAAATCATCGCCGGGGTGGAGAAGTCCTACCGCGGCGAGGTGGTCTGGGCTCCAGGCTATACCGTGGGATACCTGGAGCAGGAACCGCAGATGGATCCTGACAAAACAGTCCTGAAGGTCGTCCAGGAGGGTGTTCAGGAGGTGATGGACCTCCTGAAGGAGTACGAGGAGGTGAACATGAAGTTCATGGAGCCGATGTCTGACGATGAGATGGCTGCCCTGATCGAACGTCAGGGAGAGCTGACGGAAAAAATCGACCATGTCGGCGGCTGGGACATCGACGCCAAGCTCGAGCGCGCCATGGACGCGCTCCAGTGCCCGCCTGAGGACGCGAAAATCGCGACCCTCAGCGGGGGAGAGCGCCGCCGCGTCGCGCTCTGCCGCCTCCTGCTCCGCGAGCCGGACGTCCTTCTGCTTGACGAGCCTACCAACCACCTCGATACCGAGAGTATCCAGTGGCTCGAGGCCCATCTCCAGCAGTACAAGGGCACGGTCATTGCCGTTACTCACGACCGTTATTTCCTGGACAATGTCGCCGGCTGGATCCTCGAACTCGACCGTGGCGAGGGTATACCCTGGAAGGGCAATTACTCGTCCTGGTTGGAGCAGAAGAGCCTGCGCCTGGCCCAGGAGGAAAAGCAGGAGAGCAAGCGCCGCAAGACCCTCGAGCGCGAGCTCGAGTGGGTGCGTATGGCACCCAAGGCCCGTCAGGCCAAGCAGAAAGCCCGTATCGGTGCGTATGAGAAGATGGCCTCGGCCGATACCAAGGAGAAAGAGGCCAACCTCGAAATCTACATCCCCAACGGCCCCCGCCTCGGCAACCAGGTTATCGAGTTCCACGACGTTTCGATGGGTTACGGCGACCGTCTCCTCTTCGAGCATCTCGACTTCGTGCTGCCTCCGGCGGGCATCGTAGGCGTCATCGGCCCCAACGGCGCCGGCAAAACCACTCTTTTCCGCCTCATCATGGGCCTCGAGAAGCCCCTGAGCGGAGAAATCGTCATCGGCGAGACCGTAAAGCTCTCGTATGTCGACCAGCAGCACAAGAGCATCGACCCTGAAAAGACGGTATATCAGACGATTGCGCAGAACTCAGACTTCGTGCGCCTGGGCAACCGCGAGGTTCCGGCGCGCACCTATGTGTCACGTTTCAATTTCAGCGGAGCCGACCAGGAGAAGAAATGCGGCATCCTGTCCGGCGGTGAGCGCAACCGACTGCATCTGGCGCTCACGCTCAAGGACGAGGGCAATGTCATCCTCCTCGACGAACCGACCAACGATGTGGATGTCAATACCATACGTGCGCTGGAGGAAGGTTTGGAGAACTTCGCCGGTTGCGCTGTAGTAGTGTCGCACGACCGCTGGTTCCTCGACCGTATCGCCACGCACATCCTTGCATTCGAAGGTGACTCGCAGGTGTATTTCTTCGAGGGATCCTATTCTGAGTATGAGGAGAACCGCAAGCGCCGTCTCGGCAATGAGGAGCCCAAGCGCTTCAAATACCGCAAGCTGATGGAGTAACCTTTCGGTTTAAGACGGGTAATAATGACTGTGGTGATGAGTATCAGCATCGTGCCGTCTATTTGAACCGTTTTCCTTTGAACAGGTCACAGACTGTATCTGCTATCAGTCCGTGGCCTTTTTCGTTGGGATGTATGCCGTCCGCACACATGTAGTCCTGGAAGCATTTCTTGGAGAGGAATGCCGTAGTGACATCGATGACCGGTACATTCAGGGCAAGTCCCAGCTTGAAGATCTGGAGATTGTATATCTCGTGCCAGTTGTTGATCCCTTCGGTGTCTCCTCCAAGCCATCTGAGGACATTGTCGCGTCCGGACCTGTCCATGTCACGCGTCACATGCGCGAAATACCTATCAGAAACCAGGGGGATGAGGGAGAACAGGACCGGTCTGGAACCGAGGTTGCGTACCTTGTCGACAAGAGATTTGTAGGTAAGCGAGAAAGTCCTGAGGTCGGTGTTCGGCTCGTGCCTCGCATCCGGGTTGCAGCCGATGTCCGCCCACTTGAAGTCGCAGTCGTTGCCGCCGTACTCCAGGAAAGTGTAGTCGGAGTGCACTATCTGGTCCAGATGCCTGTTCAGTATCTTTTCACCGACCGTGACGGTACAGCCGAACCTTCCGTAGTTGTCGATATCCAGCCCGAGCCGCCTTCCGCACTGCTCGGCGAAGTTGTCCTCGAGGGCGGAGTAGTGGATGCCTTCACTCCCGCTCCTGTCCAATACGACTCCCTTTATGATGGAGTCTCCGAATGCGATGCCTTTCTTCATGTTTCCATCAGTTTTTCGGAAGCAAAGGTAGCGTCCGCTTTCCAGCTATGGAAACAAGTGGTATGTGGGATTAAAAAATGTGACGAATTGTTGATTTTTGGGATAAAAATGCTATATTTGGGATGAAAAACGACTAAACGTCTTTTTATCCCTATATGGAAAAGATTCCGAACATATTCAGGAGGCTACCTGTGCAGGTCTGGTATTTCCTTGCCGCACCGCTCTTTTTCATGGCCTTCCTGCTGGTCTATTGTCCATTTGACTCCAGGACGTTCCTGGATGCCGGACGCGGCCTGTTTTATTTCAACGTCTCCATCCTTTTCAGCATTCTCTTCGTCACCCTTGTGGCTACAAGGCTCGCCTTCCATTTCATTTTCCGAGGCAGGCAGCTGTCGCTGTTCGGATATATCGGATGGTGCCTTGCCGAGATGCTCCTGGCTGCGGCCTTCATGGCCATTTTCATGTCACTTATAGCCAAGCCGCACACTCCGTATTTCTGGACCCTTGGACGTTGCTCCAGGCTGTCTTTCCTGATCCTGTCTTTTCCTTATGCCATCATCACCCTTTCCCTCTTCTTATCTTCCAGGACCGAGGATGCCGAGATGAAGCAGGACAAGATGCTGCGCTTTACGGACGAGAACATGAAGCTCAAGCTTGTCGTGGCATCATCTTCTGTCGTTTATCTGGCGGCCGAAGAGAACTATGTCCGTATCCATTATCTGGAGGGCTTGAAGCTGAAGGACTATGCCTTGCGCAACTCCATGAAGGCGCTCGAGTCCCTGTGCGAAGGCAAGGGACTTGTGCGGTGCCACCGTTCATATATCATCAATCCGTCACATGTCAAGGCCCTCAGCAAGGGCAAGGAAGGCCTGATCGAGGCCGAGATGGACATCGATTGTCCGCCCATCCCCGTCTCCAAGCGCATGTACGACGATCTCTCAACCTTGCTATAAACCTATTCCTATGGAAATTAAACGATACGGACACTATGATGACGCTTCGCGCGAGTATGTGATCACCGATCCCGCCACCCCTTGGCCATGGATCAACTATCTCGGCAATGAAGACTTCTTTTCCCTGATTTCCCAGACGGCCGGAGGCTATTCGTTCTATCGCGACGCCAAGTTCCGCCGCATCACGCGCTACCGCTACAACGGAGTGCCCATGGATGCGGGCGGGCGATACTTTTATATAAAGGATGGGGACACCGTCTGGTCGCCAGGCTGGAAGCCGTGCAAGACCCCGCTTGATGCGTATGAGTGCCGTCACGGCATGAATTATACGCGCATAACGGGGGCTAAGGATGGAGTGGAGGCTTCCGTGTTGTTCTTCGTTCCGCTCGGCGCCCACTGCGAGGTTCAGAAGCTCACGCTAAAGAATACTACAAACGCTCCCAAGTCGTTGAAACTCTTCTCTTTCGTGGAGTGGTGCCTGTGGAATGCCGCCACGGACATGGAGAATTTCCAGCGCAATTTCTCGACCGGAGAGGTCGAGGTCGAAGGGTCAACCATTTACCACAAGACCGAGTACAAGGAGCGGCGCAACCATTATGCTTTCTATACCGTTAACGCTCCAGTTTCGGGCTTTGATACGGACAGGGAGAGTTTCATTGGTCTCTACAACAGTTTCGAGGCGCCGCAGTGCGTGACTGCGGGCCAGGCCTCGAACAGCGTCGCACTCGGCTGGAGCCCCGTCGCTTCGCATTTCATCGAGCTGACGCTCGCTCCGGGCGAGAGCCGCGACTACATTTTCCTGCTCGGCTATATTGAGCTTCCGGACGGGGAGAAATTCGACGAAGAGGCCACGGCCGCTGCCGTTGCGGCCGGCAACAAGCCGGTGAGTCCGTTCATCAACAAGCGTCCGGCGCATGAGCTCATGGCCCGCTTCGACACTTCGGAGAAGGTCGACGCGGCTTTCGCGGAACTCCGCCGCTACTGGGATGACCTTCTTTCCATATTCAACCTCAACTCGGAGGAGCCGGGCCTGGACAGGATGGTGAATGTCTGGAACCAGTACCAGTGCATGGTGACTTTCAACATGTCGCGTAGCGCATCGTTCTTCGAGAGCGGCATAGGACGCGGAATGGGCTTCCGTGACTCCAACCAGGACCTGGTGGGCTTCGTGCACCAGATCCCGGGCCGTGCCCGGGAGCGCATCATCGACATCGCTTCGACGCAGTTCGCTGACGGTGGCTGCTACCATCAGTATCAACCACTTAGCAAGCGTGGGAACAATGATATCGGAGGCGGCTTCAACGATGATCCGATGTGGCTGATCTTCGGTACGGTGGCTTACCTGAAAGAGACAGGGGACTTCTCCATACTCGATGAGATGGTCCCGTTCGACAATGAACCCGGTTCGGAGGTGAGCCTTTTCGAGCATCTGAGGATATCGTTCGACCATGTGGTGAACAATCTCGGGCCGCACGGCCTGCCGCTCATCGGCCGCGCAGACTGGAACGACTGCCTGAACCTCAACTGCTTCAGCCTTGATCCCAACGAATCCTTCCAGACCACGGAGAACAAGACCGAAGGCTCGAAGGCGGAGTCCCTGATGATTGCCGGCCTGTTCGTAGTCTGCGGCCGCGACTATGCGGCCCTATGCCGGCGTTTGGGCAGAGCCGCCGAGGCGGAGCGGGCCCAGGGGTACATTGACGCGATGTGCGAAGCGATCAAGAAACACGGTTGGGACGGGGAATGGTTCCTGAGGGCCTACGACTATTACGGCAGGCCCGTTGGGTCCCATGTCAGCGACGAAGGGAAGATTTTCATCGAGTCCCAGGGCTGGTGCACCATGGCGGGCATCGGCGCCGAAGAGGGGATGGTGGACAAGGCCCTCGATTCCGTCAAGAAGTATCTCGACTGCGAGCACGGCATCGTGCTCAATAACCCGCCGTTCACGCGTTACAGGGTTGAATACGGTGAAATCTCCTCATACCCTGCCGGTTACAAGGAGAATGCCGGCGTTTTCTGTCACAACAATCCCTGGGTCATCATCGGCGAGACCCTGGCCGGCAGGGGAGACGATGCCTGGGAGCACTACCGCAAGACATGTCCTTCTTATGTCAATGACCAGACCAGGCGCAAAGTAGAGCCCTATGTGTATTGCCAGATGGTGGCGGGCAAGGACGCGGTCAAGCCCGGAGAGGGCAAGAACAGCTGGCTGACGGGCACGGCCGCATGGAACTGGTACGCCGTCACGCAGTTCATACTCGGAATAAAGCCCGATTACGACGGACTGGTCATAGACCCGTGCATTCCGTCACATTGGAAAGGGTATACGGTGCGGAGGAAGTTCCGCGATGCGGAGTATATCATCCGGGTATCTAATCCCGAAGGACGCTGCAAGGGGAGCCCGATATTCGTCCCTTATTCCCCGGGCACTCACGAAATAGAAGTCGTGATATAAAAAATATGCTCCGCATCGGACCGATGCGGAGCATTATTATTAGAAAGAAAAGCTGTTCTATTCGGCGTTTTTCTTCTTCTTGGCCTCTTTCTTGGCCTGCTTGGCTGCCTTTTTGGCGGCAGCTTCGGCTTCCTGGGCATGAATGGCGGACTTGGTCGTGACCATGATCACGCCATTGGCGCCCTGCATGCCGTAGATGGAAGAAGTGCCATCCTTGATGATGTCAATCTGGTAGACATTGTTGGGGTCGATGGACGCGATGTTGTCCACCTGAAGTCCGTCAACTATAAAAAGCGGCTGCGTATGTTCGCTGTTGGTGCCAACTCCACGGATGACGATGCTTGGCGTCTGGCCGGGGCCGGCCTGCCCTACCTGCACTCCGGGGACCTTTCCACGGATGTATTCGAAGATGTCCGAATACTGTTGCTGTGCAGAAGCACAACCTGAACCGGCGAGGAAAACCACCGCCGCGATTATCAGGGATTTGAACAATCTTTTCATTTCGTTTATTCTATTGGTTGACGACAAAGATACGAAAATCATGCCGAATTCCAATCCTATTTCCGGACGATGTCCTTGAAGGCGGAGCCGAAGATCAGATAGCTGGTGTTGCCGCCGATGGTGCCCTCATTCTGTCCCCAGAGGAACGGCCAGTCGTCGTAGTTCTCAAAGTGGTCGGGATGACGGAAGAGGACGCCGGGAGCGACGTTGCCGGGGATGAAGGAGAAATCAGCACGGTTGTTGCCGTAGAAGACCGCCTTCGGACGGGCTGCGCCGACGGCCGCCACAAACGAGTAGTTGTGGTACGGGTGGCATCCGAACAGGTAGTTGGTGGCCTTGTAGGCGTAGCTCTTGTCGATGATCTCGGGGAAGTACTTGGCAGCAAAGCTGGCGGTGGTACCGAAACTGACCACGGAACCGCCTCCGGCCCAGTTGCCGAGGCCTATCGGAACTCCGTAGGGGTTGTCGTCCTCGAAGCTGTCGAGATACTCCTTGTATTTCTCAACATAAGGTACGAGCTTGTCCCTGTAAGCCTGGTCCATGTACGGGATGGCGTCCATGGCGGTGCTGATGGTGCTGGTGGCGTTGCGCTCCAGACCTTCCCAGATCTGGGACTCGAAGCTGTCGAGATAGTGCTTCTCGCCAGTGGCCACATAGAGTTGGAGGTTGGTGGCGGCGTTGTTGCCCATCATCCTGTTGCCGCCGCCCTGCCTGCCGGGCTGCTGGGGCATCCTGGCCATAAGCTCCTCGGCTTCCTTCTGCAGGCGTACAGACTGCTTGAGGGCACGGTCCGCGAGAGCGTCGTTATATCCCCTCAAGGCATGGCTGGCAGCTGCGAACATGGTCGCGGCGCGCATGTCGAGGCCGGGATTGCGGGTCGTGAAGGCCCACATGTCATCGGGGGTACCGCTGGACTTGCCGTCGGCGGACTTGGTGTAAGGCTTGAGCCTCGGATCATAATGGAGGCCGTCGGTGATGGCGGCGGCGTCGCCGAGGTGATGATAGTTGTCAAGCACGGAGTTCGAAAGGGTCTGGGCCATGTGGCCGATGTTCTCGGCCTGGGCTACGAGGTTGAGCGTACCATGCTCGATGAACTGGAGGACATCGGGAATGCCGTCCGGACGATGGATGTCGACATAGCGCTGGTCCTCGTCCACGAAGGTCTCGTCACGCTGGGGCTTGAAGACCTCCCAGAGTGTGACGAGGTTCTGGACCACGCCGATGTTGGAACCGGTCTCGATGTCGAAGTCACCGGCATCGAAATAGCCGCCGACATTCAGGCCGGGGATCAGCTGGAGCCCCTTGTACTTGGTATCGATGGCGCCCTGGCTGTGGAGGTCGAAGTGGTTGGTATTGGCAGGAGCCTGGAGATAACCCTCCTTGAACGGCTCTCCGTGCCAGATCCTGTAGCCCTCGTTGACCGTCATGTGGTTCATGTGGACCGGGATCCAGACATCACTGGTAGCATCGGTAATCTTGTCGTAGACACTGTCGTCGATGATGAAGTTGCCGGTCTTGAAGTCGCCGTACTTGATGTAGTAGATACCGGGATCCTTGACTTCGCTGAAGTCGAACTTGACGTAGTTGTACTTGTAATACGGTCCCCACTCCTTTATCTTGCCGGTGAAGACGGACTTCTCAGTGCCGTCGTCGGCAATCCTGCAGAGCGAAGCGGTCGCCTGGGGCTTGTCTCGCTTGTCAAGCTCGATGACCGCCACCTTGGGCTGGTCCGGCTGGTAGCCGACCTGCGAGAAACCTATGTTGGGTTCGCGGATCCAACCGTCGATGGCATTGGGCTCCACCGTCCATGAAAGGACCTTTCCGGTCTGGCCGGCGGGAAGGATGCTGCGGAGCACGAACCATCCATTCTGCGCCAGGACACGGCCGTCATAGAGGTTGATGTCGGAGTCGCTGGAGACCTTGATCATACGCTCAGGCTCGTCCGGAGCCAGGGTGAACAAATGGCCGGTCTCGAGCGGAAGCGGATCTACGAATTCGCCGGTACCGCGGTCGTCGTAGGTCTTGTATCCCTTGTATTGCTTGACTTTCTCGCTGTTCGGCCTTGCAGTGGTCTCGCTTGCGGTATAACGCGGGAAGCGGTTCAGACGGCCGTCGACGAGGAAGGTCTTGCCCCAGTACTGCGAGGGGAGGAATTCGAGGTTGAATCCGGCATCGCCCTCGAGCTCCTTGGGGACGGGCTTGTCCAGATAAACGGCAATCTCCACGGCGGGTCCCTTTCCGGTGACCACTATCCTGGAGTCGAAGTCGTAGTCGTCATAACGCAGGGCGACCTCGATGGCGTTCTCGTCGGCCTTGACATTGCGCTCGAGCGTGTTGGGGACGAGGTCCCACTGTTCGGGGGTGTTGCTCAGGCGGACAGCGCCGCCCTGGACGGTACGGACTCCGTGATGGATGATCTCGATGCCGGAGTTCTTCTCGTCATTGAAGCCTCCCGAGAAGGTGTTGCTGTAGACGAGGACATTGACGCCCTGCCTTTCGAAATACTCCAAGTCATTGATCTTCAGGTCGGAAGATGATGACCCGGTCTTGCATCCCGTTGCCAGGAGGGCACATGCGGACAGCATCCATAGTGCAGTTTTTTTCATAAGATACTGAAGTTTATAAGTTGGTTATTAAGTTTGTGAAAGTGCATTTTGATAAATATAAGGACAATTATCCTTTTTTCCAAGAATCAGCCGTTTACAGGAGGAAGAAAAGCGCCACGCCGGTGATGGTGATGAGCGTGCCAATGACTTCCTTGGCGGTGATGCGCTGCTTGTTGATCATTGCATAGGGGACAATGATCAGCACGGGCGTCAGGGCCATCAGGGTGGATGCTATTCCGGCCTTTGCGTATTGGACCGCCATCAATGACAGGGATACCCCGAGGAAGGGACCGAAGAAGGTGGTGAGGGCTGCGAAGCCCATGCCCTTGCGGTCATGGAGCGCTTCGCGGACATGCCCGAGGGACTTGCGCAGGGCGAGTATGGCTGCGAAGCCGATAAGGCCGAAGACGGCGCGGATGAAGGTCCCGGCGAAGGGAATCAGCCGCGCGATCGCGGCGGGGGCCTCCGCCGGGACAGAGGCCTCGTAATACTCGAGGCCTATCTTGCTGAGTACCAGGCCTACGCCCTGGCCTACGCCGGCGCCGATGCCGAGCAGTACACCTTTCAAGGGCAACTGTAGCGTCAGTTTGTGTGATTCGCCTCCGCGGTTGAGGATGGAGTAACCGATACCGGTGAGGGTGACCAGCATCGCCAGCCAGGAGTGCCAGGACATGGCCTCGCCCAGCATCAGCCAGCCGGCTATGCCGGCGACTGGCGGGGCGAGCGTCATGAACAGCTGCCCGTAGCGCGAACCGAAGACGACGTAAGAGTTGAAAAGGCAATAGTCTCCGAAGACATACCCGACCAGCCCGGAAAGGGCGAGCCAGAACCACGCCTTTCCGTCAGCGAACTGAGGGTAAGGTGTGCCGGTGAACACCCATAGCAGCAGGGCCAGGAAAAGCAGCGACATCGCCATCCTGATCAGGTTCAGGGGCAGGGCCCCGATCCTGTGGCTGGCGATGTCGGCAAACAGCGCGGTGGCCGTCCACGAGAAGGCCACGATCAGCGCTATGATCTCTCCGAAGTATTGCATATCCTTGTTCAAGCGTCAGGTTTGCAAAGATAGTGAGATTCGGGCAAAATCATTATTTTTGTGCACTAATGCTTTTCAACTATGGGACAAATCAAGGAAATATACTTGGCGGGCGGGTGCTTCTGGGGCACCGAGCACTATTTCAAGCAGGTCCGCGGTGTGGTGGAAACCGAGGTAGGCTTCGCCAACGGCCACCTGGACAATCCTTCTTACAAGCAGGTCAAGGCTGGCGACACGGGCTTCGCCGAGACCGTGCATATCAAGTACGACCCTTCCGTGGTGAGCCTGGACCTGCTGCTGGACTTGTATTTCAAGTCCATCGATCCGCTCAGCCTGAACAAGCAAGGTGAAGACGAAGGTACGCAGTATCGTACCGGCATCTATTATACCGATACTTCTGATCTGCCGGCGATTGACAAGGCTTTCCGCGCCGTTGAGGAGGGTGCCGGACAGCCTCTCGCCGTCGAGAAACTCCCTCTGCAGAACTTCTTTACCGCAGAGGAGTACCATCAGGATTATCTTGACAAGAATCCCACCGGCTACTGCCACCTCCCTGTCGCCCTCTTCGAATACGCCCGCAACTCCAACAAATAACTTCTTATCCCTCACCCAACGGCTGAGGGATGCGGACACTTATGCTTCATCCCTCACCCGACAGCTGAGGGATGAAACTATGCGGGTCGGGAAAGGGTGAGGCGGTGGGTAATGCAGGAGGGGAGTTCGGACTCGTAGTGGGTGACCATCAGCAGGGTCTTGTGGGGCCGTTGTACGAAGGCATCGATAATGCTCTTGACTCGGCTGCAGTGCCTGAAGTCGAGCCCGTGCATGGGCTCGTCAAGGATCAGGAGCTCCGGATCCTTGACGAAAGCGCGGGCGAGCAGGCACAGCCGCTGCTCGCCGCTGGACAGCCGCAGGTACGGCCTGTCAGCCAGATTCCCTATGCCAAAAATGTCCATCCAGCCGCGGCAGATTTCCAATTGCTCTTCAGTCGGATGCATGAACAGTCCGACCGTGTCGAAAAGCCCGCTGGCGACTATGTCCAGCGCCGGAAGGTTTTTCAGGTAGGCACGGTGCATCTCCGGGCTGACATATCCTATGTGTTTCGTGATGTCCCAGATGCTTTCGCCTGTGCCGCGCTTGTGCCCGAAAAGTTCGATGTCGCAGGCGTAGCCCTGGGGATTGTCGGCGCAGACAAGCGAGAGCAGGGTGGACTTGCCCGAACCATTACGGCCGGTGAGCGCCCATCTATCACCTTCCCTTACGGTCCAGTCGAAATCGCGCAGGATGGTGCGTGAACCGTATCGGATGGTCACGCCGTTACAGCGTACGATTTCGGGGGAGGCACCCGTCGGGTAAAAAGGTTCGGAAGCGAGATCCTTTGCAGGGAAGGAAAGAATAGTGTCGCGGAATGGACAGGAATCCGCATCATCCTGAGCGGAGTGAAGTGCCTGATAATCAGTCGAAGCCAGAAAATCCGCCACGGTCATTTTAGGCTTCACTTCAAGTCCATCTACAGGAATGACATGCGTTATGAAAGAAGGCAGGATGTCCACGCGTGGAAGGACAAGGATGATCAGGAGCTTCATTCTTTCGGCCAGAGTGCCGAGCAGGCCCGCGAGCTGCTCGCGGGTGTCGGCGTCGAGCCCGATGAAAGGGTTGTCCAGGACCAGCACCCGCGGCATGGTCAGCAGTGTCCTGGTCAGCTGGAACTTGCGCAGCTCACCGCTGGAAAGGGATATGATGAAGCTGTCCAGCAGTTCCGAAAGCCCGAACATGTCATACAAGCGGTCGCGCAGGCGGATGCGCTCTTCGTGCAGCCGGGCGCGGGCCGCTTCGTCGAGCAGGCGCCCGGAGCCCGTCTCTGCGGCGTTGAACGCCCGCTCGAGCAGCGCGCCCGCCGTCGGGGTCTCGTCGTCGATGTCCTGGCGGTTCCAGCGTTTCTGCAGGTAGTAGTTGTCGTCCGCACCATCATATGTATCGCGGAAAGCGATGTACTTGACATTCTCCGAGACCAGGCGCAGGGGGGAAGGGGAGAAATCGAAACGGAGCGCGGTGCCCTGGACGGGCAGCACGCCGCTCAGCGTCTCGACGAGACGCGTCTTACCGGCGGCGTTGTCCCCCACGACGGCGATCTGCTCGCCGTCATATAAAGTGAGCGTGAGAGGTCGTGCCATACGCACCTCCGGATTGCCGGTCTGCCCGTCGGTAATCTCTATTATTCTCTGTCCTTTCATGCTTGACAAAGATAAAGAAAAATTTGGCTGGAAGAGGCAGACTTGTTATATTTGTATCCCGTTATGAAATACGGGTTCGACTCTCAGAAATATCTCAAGATCCAGTCCGAACATATCAAGGAGCGCATCGCCAAATTCGGCGACAAGCTCTACATGGAGTTCGGAGGCAAGCTTTTCGACGATTACCACGCCAGCCGCGTTCTGCCGGGCTTCGAGCCCGACAACAAGCTCAAGATGCTCTCGCAGCTCATCGACGACTGCGAGATCGTCATCGTCATCAGTGCCGTCGACATTGAAAAGAACAAGATCCGCAGCGATCTCGGCATCACTTACGACATGGATGTCCTGCGCCTGCGCGAGGAGTTCATGAGCCGCGGCTTCC
>JBGUGW010000296.1:0-1955 GCA_045111695.1 Candidatus Cryptobacteroides sp.
ATAGCGGTCGTAAGGGAGGATTTCGCAGAAAGTGCCCAGCTCCCTGACCCTCCTGCCTATCAGCTGGGTGGTCTGGGAGCCGAAATCAAGTATGATTATCCGTTGCATTTGATCATTGCCCTGTTGGTCTTTCCGTCAATGCAGACCTGTAGCTCGGACGGGAAACGCACGTGACGCAGGTACGCAGTCTCGAAGACTGCTGGAAGGGCGTCAAGCACGGAGAAATCCAGCCCGTCTTCAGGATGGGCGAACGGATTGACATTGATGTATCCCACGTTGAAGGACGTGAGGTTCTGGAAGAAATGCGTACCCTGGCTGGGGTCGATCTGGAAGTCCGGAAGCGAGCATTCGACGATGGCCTTGGCCTCGGAGATGTCGCTCCAGCGCACCGGAACGCCCAGCGAAGGCTGGCTGGTGCCCCAACGGCCGAAGCCGATGAGTATGTATCCCTTGCCCTCCTCCAGCATGCGGGCATTGACCGCGGACACGTCCGCGGCAATGTCGTGGGTCTTGAGCACGTCCCAGGCGTCCTTCTTGAGATAGACGACATCTGAAACTCCCTCCACCCAGCCGGTGCCGAGGGCGCAGCCGGACGTGAGGAAAGCCCCGTCCGTGTCGATCTTGTCCCAGTTGACGTCCGCGAAGCGGGTGTCGACTGAGATCGGACGGACCTGGAGGACGTTGAACAGCGCCCGTCCGTCCGGCTCGAAGTCGGCCGCAAACTCAATTTCGACGTTGCACTTCATCTCGTCCTTGGCGATCTGAAGCAGGCGTCCGACGATGTCCGCGACGGGCAAAGTGTTATATTTAAGCATCTGCGCGAAGGTGATGTACTTGGGTCCCTCCGGGAAAGCCGAGTCAATCATCCGCATGTTGCTGTAATCCCATGTCGACACCACCTTGGAGAAAGACTTGAACTTGTAGCAGTCCACGATGTTGAGGCGCTCGAGGTTCACGGCGTCGTCGACGGAAGTCCTGAAGTCCTCGGGACGCATGCTGAGCGCAAGCATCGACTTCTGCGTATCGGTCATGACCAGTTCCGGCGTGGAAACCTGCAGGGCATGCTTGGGATACTTGGGAGAGAACCTGAGCACCTGCTCGCCGTCCACGACGGCCTTGCCGAGGCCGTAGGCTATCTTCACAATGCCGTCCTCGGCGGTCTCATGCCCGACCGGATAGAAGTTGATGGAGCGGGCCACACCGGACACGGTCGGGAAGAAATACCCGTTGTCCTCGCTGCCGCAGACTTCCTGGATGACTATGGCCATCTTCTCCTCGGAAATGACGTTGCCGGACGAAAGGATATAACTCTTGGCTGAGGAGAAGAACACGCTCGCATACACGCTCTTGATGGCCTTGGAGAGCAGCCTGAGCTGCTGGGTGCTGTGCTCGGCCCAAGGTAGCATGTAAGTCGAATACACGCCCGCGAAAGGCTGGTGGTAAGAATCCTCGAGGCGTGAGGATGAACGCACGGCAAGCGGTCTCCTGACGACCTTGATGAAGGCCTTGAGCGAATCCATCAGCTCCTTCGGAAGGTTTGACGAGACGAACTCGGACAGCAGGTCCTCATCGCTCATGTCGGAGTCGATGACGTACTTGAGGCCGTTCTCCGAGATAAAGCGGTCGAACCAGTCGGTCGTGATGACCAGGGTGCGGGGCACCATCACATGGACATCCTCCCACTCGTCATAGAGCTTGTACTTCTGGAGGATATTGTTCAGGAATGCCAGTCCGCGGGCCTTGCCGCCTATGGAGCCGGTCCCCAGGCGCGAGAACCAGATGGTGTCGTTGAAAGTCTTGGGATTGAAGGCCGCGACGACTCCAAGCGCCTGCGAGATGCGGTAGTCATGTATGATCTTGAGGTCGTAACGGCGGTGGGACTCGATGTCGGAGTAGTCTTCGGAGCGGATGGGGTTCAACGCCCTTCCCAGCTTGAAAATACCCCTGGAGTAGAG
>JBGUGW010000297.1:0-4644 GCA_045111695.1 Candidatus Cryptobacteroides sp.
CCGTCGCTGAACATCCTCATCAAACTGATGAGCATGGTCTCGATCGTCATGGCCGGCCTTACCGTCGGCGCACATCTGCTGTAAGGATTATTTCTGCTTCTGGCTGAGGACCTGGATCAGGACGATCACGGCGATGCCGATGACGCACCACAGGATGGCACCCGGGACCTGACGGTCCAGTGTCTCTCCCAGACCCGTCAGGACATTGTAAGCGTCTGTACTGCTGCCGGACTCGAGCATCTCGGCCGGCAGGAGGTCGGCACGCAGAAGCTGGGCGCGGGCGCAGGAGTCAAGGTCGTTCCAAGGCCAGACCTTGACGAGCGAGCCCAGCACGAAGCCCAGCAGCACGAGCATGGTCTGGCGTTCCCAGCGGGCCAGGAGCCAGTTCAGGAACTTCGCGAATGCGAGGATGCCCACGGCGCAGCCCAATGCGAACACGATCAGCACCGGAACGTCCATGTTGCTGACAGCGCTCATGATGTAATCGTATTTTCCCAGTATCACAAGGATGAAGCTTCCGGAGATGCCCGGAAGTATCATCGTGCAGATGGCCAGCGCTCCGCAAAGGAAGATGAACCACATCGCATCCGGCGTCGTGGTGGGGGAGAGTGTGCATACTACCAGTCCGAGCACGGCGCCTGCGGCCGTGAAGAGTACGTCGCGGACCTTCCATTCCTTGATGTCCTTGAACATGTAGAAGGCCGAGGCGAGGATGAGGCCGAAAAAGAATGCCCATACAAGTATGGGATGGAACCTGAGTTCGTGCTCTATGAGCTTGGCAAGGGTGAAGATGCTGAGTACCGCGCCAATCACCAGCCATAGCAGGAAACGGCCGTGTACTCCCTTCCAGAACTCCTTGAACTGTCCGTGGAGGAGGGCCTTCCAGGGCGCGGGACTCATGACGGCGTTGAGTGCGCCGACCACTTCCTCGTAGATGCCTGAGACGAGCGCGATGGTGCCGCCGGACACGCCGGGCACGACATTGGCCGCACCCATGCAGTAGCCTTTGACGGCTACTATGATATCCTTTGCAAGGCTCATGTCTATTTCACTTTTGCGAGCAGCTGCTTGACGGATTTGAATATCTCGTCTTCGGGCATGGATGTCCCGTCAGGGGTTGCCTGGTCGGTAATGACAAGGTCGAAAACATTGCCCGGCAGCTGCTTGCGCCCGATCTTGAATTTCGCCTCGCAGCAGGTTGCCATGTAGCGGATGGGGTAATCGTCCTTGTTGATCAGCGATATGAAGAGGTCGGGCTTGGCCGCGAGCATCAGGTCGAGCTTTTCACGGGCGGGCTTGCCATAGAAGTTCAGGTCCTTTTTCAGCACGGTGTTGGTGATGCTGGTTATGAGGCGCTCGGTGCTGCCGATCTTGCGGAAATCGAAGAAGAATATCTCACCCTTGATGTCGTTGTCACGGTAGAAGGCCATGATGTCCTTCTTGCAGTTGTCGAAGGATGTGTCTTCGACATCGATGAAAGCCACCGCCGTGTGGATGTCCTTGAGGGGGGTTATGTTCGTGCGGACCTGGCTGCGGTGTTTCTTCAGCGCGCGGTTCCTGAGGAAGTCTGTGATGAACATGGTTAAATCGTCTCCATTTGGCCGCCGTTGGCGGCAATGAGTTCGCGGATCTCTTTCTTGGCATCCCTCCAGCGCGGGATGTCGATCTTGGTGCCGATGACCTCCACGACCTTGGCTGCGATGATCGAACCGACTTCGCCGCAGACCTTGAGCGGCATGCCGAGGGCATGCGCGTAGAGGAATCCTGCGGCGTAAGTGTCTCCCGCGCCAGTGGCGTCGAGGGGAGTGGCCGGCCATGGCTGGATGAAATGCTCCTCTTCACCGCTGCGCACCCAGGATCCGTCCTTTCCGACCTTGACGACCGCGATGCTGCTATGCTTGGAGATCTCGACCAGCGCTTCGTGCGGATCGTCAAACTTGGTGAACGCCTTGGACTCGGTCTCGTTGGCGAAAACTATATCTACATAGTTGTCAACGATGTCGTGGAGGAACGCTCCGTTCGACTCGACTACATTGTATGAGGCCATGTCAAGGGAGATAATGCAGCCCGCCTCGCGGGCCATCTCCACCGCCCTGCGGACAAGGGCCTGATTCTGGACTAGGTATCCTTCGATGTGGAAATAATCGTACCCTTGGAAATACTCGGGCTTCAGGTCCTCGGGAACGAAGTCGAGTGCGGCGCCGAGATAGACTGCGAAAGTGCGTTCGGCATTGCCGCCGCTCACGAACACCATGGAACGACCGGAGGGATTGGGACTCTTGAGCAGCAGGGTGTTGACGCCGTACTGCTCCTGGTCGCTCTTGAACAGCAGGCCGAGCTCGTCGTCGCCGATCTTGCCGATGAAGCCGGAGGGCATTCCGAAGACGGCCGTGCAGGAAATAGTGTTGGCGGCGGAACCGCCGGCCACATAGTGTATGTCCAGCGTCTTGAGCTTGTTCCAGATCAAATCCCCGGTCTCCCTGTCCACATGCTGCATGCTCCCCAGCGGGAGATGGAAGGTCTTGAGGAGGGTGTCGTCGGGCAGGACGGCCAGGATGTCCGTCAGTGCGTTGCCGATGCCGAGGATGGATTTCATACCGCTTAGATTTTAGTATTCCTTATCACGCAAAGTTAGTTAAAAATATCTATATTTGCGAGGTATGGACGAGAAGACTCTCAAAATATTGAAGTCCACTTTCTGGGCGCTTCTGGCCGTCGCGCTGCTGTGGTTCTCTTTCCGCGGCGTGGACTGGAAGGAGTTCTGGACCGTCATCAGCAGCTCGCGCTGGGGGTATGTAGTCCTGGCCATGGCCGCCGGAGCACTCTCATTCGTCATCAGGTCGCTTCGCTGGCGCCTGCTCCTGCTTCCCGCTGAGCCTGATATCAAACGGATCGACTGCTATGACGGATTCACCATCGGCAGGCTGTGCGACCTTGCCATCCCGCATATCGGCGAGTTCGTCCGCTGCGGTTATGTACAGACGCCCCGCATGCCCTTCGAGAAAGCGCTGGGTACAGTCGTGCTCGAACGCGCCTGGGACATCCTGATGCTTGGCCTGCTGATATTCGTCCTGCTGGTTTTCAGGGGAGAGCAGTACGGGTCCTTCTTCCTCGAAAGGATAGTCAGGCCCGTCACCGACAGCCTGGGTATCAGCCCATGGAAGCTGCTGCTGGCGCTGGTCTTGCTGGTGATAGTCATTTTTCTGGCCGTCTTGGCCAGGCGTCGTCACCGTTCCGGTAATGATTCCGCCCCTTCCTCCCAGAAAGGAAGCTTCTTCGAGCGACTTGCCGGATTCTTCCACGGTCTGGGCCAGGGATTCTCCTCGTTCCTTAAAATGAAGGGGAAAGGCTGGTTCATCCTTCTTACCCTCCTGCTATGGTCCATGTACCTCATGATGAGCTGGCTGATTATCAAGGCGCTGCCGGAAGACCTTGGACTCAACCTGGTTGACGCCCTGTTCATCATGCTGGTCGGCAGCGTCGCCGGCATCGTGCCGGTTCCCGGCGGTTTCGGAGCCTTCCATTACATTGTCGCCATAGCCCTGCAGACAATCTACGCCATACCCTTCGAGACGGGTATCATCTTCGCCACCCTCTCGCACGAGTCGCAGACCATCATGCTGATACTCTGCGGCCTCCTCTCCTACGCCCACCAGACCCTCAAGCGCCGAGGATAAGTTCGACGGGGCAGTGGTCGGATCCGAAAATGTCGTTCAGGATGTCGGTAGAGATGATGTGCTCCTTAAAGTTTTCTGAGACAAGGAAATAGTCGATGCGCCAGCCGACGTTCCGTTCGCGGGCGCGCATCCTGTATGACCACCATGAATACTTGACTTCTTCGGGATGCTGGAAGCGCCAGCTGTCGACGAAACCGGCTCCGAGGAGCTCGGTCATCTTGGCGCGCTCCTCGTCGGAGAATCCGGCATTGAAGTGGTTGGTGGCGGGATTCTTGAGGTCGATCTCCTCGTGCGCGACATTCATGTCGCCGCAGATGACAACTCCCTTGCGGGCTGCCAGTCCGGCCACGTAGGCTCGGAAGTCATCCTCCCAGCGCATGCGGTAATCGAGCCTCCGCAGTCCGTCCTGGGAGTTCGGAACATACACGCAGACCAGATAGAAATCCTCCATCTCCAGGGTGAGCACGCGGCCTTCGTGGTCGTGTTCGTCCACGCCTATGCCGCGTGTGACTGACAGGGGTAAATGCTTGGTATAGATGGCGGTACCGGAGTAGCCGGGCTTGTCGGCATAGTTCCAGTAAGAAGTGTATCCAAGGAATTCGAGGTCGATCTGACCCTTCTGCAGCTTGGTCTCCTGCAGGCATACGAAATCTGCGTCAAGCTCCGCGAAAACGTCCGCGAAGCCCTTGCCAGCGACGGCGCGCAGGCCGTTCACGTTCCAGCTGATGAGTTTCATTCCAGTGTCCATTCTGCCCCGTCCTGGGTGTCCTTGACCTTGATGCCGAGTGTGGCGAGGGCGTCACGGATATGGTCGCTCGTGGTCCAGTCCTTGGCGGCCTTCGCCGCGGCCCTGGACTCCAGCACCATATCCATCAGGCCCGCTATTGTCTTCATGGCCTTGCCGCTCTCCTCCTCGTCCTGGAGGCCGAGCACGCCGAACACTATGTCGTCGAATATCTGCACCAGG
>JBGUGW010000298.1:0-2566 GCA_045111695.1 Candidatus Cryptobacteroides sp.
CGTACTTTTCCTCGTCCTTTACTGGGTTGTGGACCTGACCGGATCCAAACTGGCCAAGGACGGAGCCATCTCCCCCGCTTCCGGCGCTTTCATCCCGCTGTATGTGCTGGTTCCCATAGGGGTCTTCCTGGTCTGGAAGGCCACGCAGGACTCTTCCTTCAACACCGACCAGTTCAAGGCATCATGGCGTAAGCTCAAGACCAGCATAGTCGGTATGTTCAAGAAGACCCGCATAGTCTACATGGGTACGCCGGAGTTCGCCGTCGCTCCTCTCAAGGCATTGATCGACAAGGGATATGAGATTGCGGGCGTAGTCACCGTAGCCGACAAACCTTCGGGACGCGGGCTCAAGGTCAACGAGAGCGCGGTTAAGAAATTCGCCGTAGAGCATGGCATCCCTGTCCTGCAGCCGGTCAAGCTGAAGGATCCGGAGTTCCTGGAGGCCCTGCGTGCCTGGAAGGCCGACATCTTCGTCGTCGTGGCCTTCAGGATGCTGCCGGAAGAAGTATGGACCATGCCGAAACTTGGCACCTTCAACCTCCACGCCGCCCTGCTGCCGCAGTACCGCGGCGCCGCCCCCATCAACTGGGCGGTCATCAACGGGGAGAAGGTGACCGGAGTCACGACCTTCATGATCGACCACGATATCGACACCGGAGGCATCATCCTCCGTGAGGAATGCCGCATCAAGGACACCGACACCGCGGGAGACGTCCATGACAGACTCATGGAAATGGGCGCAAGCCTTGTGGAAGAAACCGTCGAGGCCATCATCCAGGGCAATGCCGAGCTTCGTGTGCAGCGTTCATTCATACAGGGAGCCGAAGTCCTCAAGCCCGCGCCCAAGCTCACCAAAGAACTTTGCCACATCGACTGGAACGACACCACGGAGCACATCTACAACCTCATCCGCGGCCTGAGCCCCTACCCCACCGCCTTCACCGAGCTTGTCTTGGTTTCGCCTGACACCGATCCCAAACCTGTTCAGATGAAGATCTTCGCAGCAGAGCGCATGACTGCCGACGACCTCGCAGACTTCAGCGCTGGTTCTGCCAACGCCTTCTCCCCCGTCGGAAATGTCCCCGCCCCGGGCACGGTCATCTCCGACGGAAAGGCCCTGCTGGCCGTAGCCACGGCCGACGGCGCCATACGCATCCGCGAGCTCCAGCTCGCCGGCAAGAAGCGTATGGACGTAGAGTCCTTCCTCCTCGGCTTCCGCAACCCGCAGTCCTTCACCTGCACCCCCGGCACTTCCAAAGCCGTCATAACCGCCACCCATCAGTAGCATCATCGCCCGACGGCCTAAATAATTACCCGTTGAAAACGCCTTCTTCAAACATCCCTCAGCCAAATGCTGAGGGATATGCCGATTTTGCATGCATCCCTCAGCAAAATGCCGAGGGATGTGCCACTTTTTCCAACATCCCTCACCCGACGGTTGAGGGATAGCGTATAAGGTGAGGAGAACGGAACTAGAACTTCTCCTGTTTCAAAGCCTCGACGTAGCGGTCGATACGGCGCAGTTCCTGCGGAATGCGGATGTGCTGCGGGCAGTGCGACACGCAGGTGTTGCACGAGATGCAGTGGTCCGCCTGGCGGATGGTCTCGATGGCCTTGTCGTAGGTCGTCAGATAGATCTTCTTGAGTTTCTTGAAGTCCTTCTGCTCGGTGCTCTGGGCGATGTAACCGTCGTTGACGCAACTGTTGTAATGCTTGAAGATGGTAGGGATGTCGATGCCGTAAGGGCAGGGCATGCAGTACTGGCAGTTGGTACAAGGGACGAGCGGGTACTTCTTGATCAGTCCGGCAGCTTCCTTCAGGAACTCCATCTCCTCGTCGTTCAGCGGCTTGAAATGCAGGAAGGTCTTGAGGTTGTCCTCAAGGTGCTCCATGTAGGTCATGCCGCTCAGGGTGGTGAGGACGCGGGGCTTCGAGCCGCAGAAGCGGAAGGCCCAGGACGCGACGGAGGCATCGGGCTCACGCTCCTTGAACTGTTCGGCCACGACTTTCGGCACGCTGCTGAGCTGGCCGCCGAGAAGCGGTTCCATGATAATCACAGGGATACCCCTCTTGTCCAGCTCCGAATAGAGATACTCGGCGTCTCCGGTGTACCAGTCGACATAATTCATCTGGATCTGGCAGAAGTCGAAATGGTACTTGTCGTGATAGGTCATGACATCGTCGAAACCGGAGCGGCTCGGGTGAACCGACAGGCCGAGGTTGCGGATACGGCCGGCCTCGCGCTCACGCACGAGGAAATCCATCATGCCGTTGTCAATCGCACGGCGGCGCCAGTCGTTCCCGTCACGGATGATATGGATGAGGTAATAGTCTATGTAGTCTGTCTGGAGTCTCTTGAACGAATCCCTGTACATCTGGGAAGAACGCTCAAATGAAGCGTCTCCCGACTGGTTTGAAAGCTTGGTAGCGATATAGTAGCTGTTGCGGGGATGGCGCGAGAGCGCGATACCCGCGGCAGCCTCGGACTGGCCCTGCAGATAAACGGGAGCAGTGTCGAAATAGTTGACTCCGTTGGCCAAGGCGTGGTCAACCAGCTGGTTGACGG
>JBGUGW010000299.1:0-2629 GCA_045111695.1 Candidatus Cryptobacteroides sp.
AGAAGGCAGGCATCACCATCCCGCTTTCCGCGTCGAGGACCTCACCCTCTGCGGCAGGGCATTCTGACATAGGCCCGAAGTCCTTTATCAGCCCGTCCTCGATGCGGAGCCATACGTCCTTCAGGACGCCCGTCTCCGACATCTCCGCACCCTGCTTGCGCATCACGCCTTCAGGCACGATGCCCACGAGTTCTCCGATATTGACGATGAGGGTTTTCATCAGATGTATTGTTCCTGGCGGATGAACTGTACAGATTTGGCAATGAGGGGCTGCATGACAGTGTCGTTGTCAATGAACGGCACGACCTTGCGGAAGTCTTTGAAGATGCGCTCGATGACGGGGGACGACTTGGCAGGCCGGCGGAACTCCAGCGCCTGGGCGGCATTGAAGAGTTCGATGGCCAGCACGGTCTCCACATTGTCAACGATACGCACCAGCTTAGTGGCGGAGTTGGACCCCATACTTACGTGGTCCTCCTGGCCTTGGGAGGAAGGGATGGAGTCGCAGGAGGCAGGCCAGCAGAGACCCTTGTTCTGGCTCACGATGGAGGCTGCGGTGTACTGGGGGATCATGAAGCCGCTGTTGAGTCCCGGATTGGCTACCAGATACTTAGGCAGGCCGCGGAGGCCGTGGATAAGCTGGTAGGTGCGCCTTTCGGAAATGCTCGCCAGCTCCGACATCGCTATGCTCAGCGCGTCCATAGGGATGGCGATGGGCTCTCCGTGGAAATTGCCGGCGGAGATGACCATGTCCTCGTCAGGGAAGATATTGGGATTGTCTGTAGCGGAGTTGATCTCATTCTCGATGACAGATTCCACATACATGATGTTGTCCTTGACGGCTCCGTGGACCTGTGGGATGCAGCGGAAACTGTACGGATCCTGGACATGCTCCTTGGCCCTGTTGATGAGTTCGCTGCCTTCGAGGATCTCGATGAAACGCTTTCCGGTCTTGATCTGGCCGCGGTGCGGACGCAACTGATGGGTAAGGGGCAGGAAAGGTTCGATGCGGCCGTCATAGGCATCGAGCGACATGGCGCCGATGTTGTCCGCCCATTTTGACAGGCGGATGCTGTTGAGGATGGCCCACACCGCATGCGCGCTCATGAACTGGGTGCCGTTGAGCAGGGCCAGGCCTTCTTTGGACTGGAGCCTTATCGGTTCCCATCCCAGTTCATTCCAGACTTCGGCGGAAGGGCGGACCTTGCCCTTGTACAGCACTTCTCCAAGGCCGATCAGAGGCAGGCTGAGATGGGCGAGAGGGGCGAGGTCGCCCGAAGCACCGAGCGAGCCCTGCTGGTACACGACCGGCAGCACGTCGTGGTTGAACATGTCGATCAGGCGCTGGACAGTGACCAACTGGGCGCCGGAGTGTCCGTATGCGAGGCTCTGGGCCTTGAGGAACAGCATTATCTTCACTATCTCGGGACGGACCGTCTCTCCGGTTCCGCAGGCGTGGGACATCACGAGGTTGTGCTGCAACTGCGACAAATCCTCCAGTGGGATAGTCACATTGTAGAGCGATCCGAAACCTGTGGTGATGCCATACAGCGGGCGGTCGATGTCTTTCATCTTGTCATCCAGGTACTTGCGGCACTTGATGACGGCTTCGGTGGATTCGTGGGAGAGTGCGATTTTCTCGCGGTTGTCGAAGATTTCCTTCATCCTCTCCAGCGTGAGGCGTGACGATGAGATATAATGTGTCATTTGGTTAAGGCTTTCTTGATCAGGAGTTCGTCAGCAAGGTATGGAAGGGTGAGTCTGAGGCCGGGGGTGCGGGCCATTTCGCGCTCTGCGGCGAAACGGGCACCCTTGTTGCGGGCCCAGGAACGGCGCGCTATGCCGTTGTTGACATCCCAGAATAGCATCTCGCGTATGTGGCGGGCGGAGTCTTCCGAGCCGTCGATGACCATGCCGAATCCGCCGTTGATGACTTCGCCCCAACCCACGCCGCCGCCGTTGTGTATGGAAACCCAGGTGGCACCGCGGAAGGCGTCGCCGATGACATTCTGCACCGCCATGTCGGCGGTGAACTGCGAACCGTCGTAGATGTTGGAGGTCTCCCGGAACGGCGAATCGGTGCCGGAAACATCGTGGTGGTCGCGTCCGAGGACGATGGGAGCGGCGATCTCGCCGTTGCGTATCGCCTCGTTGAAGGCGAGGGCTATCTTGGTGCGGCCTTCGCAGTCGGCATACAGTATGCGGGCCTGGGAGCCCACCACGAGGTGGTTGCGTCCGGCTTCCTCGATCCATCGGATGTTGTCGCGCATCTGTCCGGCGATCTCCTCTGGCGCCGTGGCGGCGATGTCCGTCAGGACTCGGACCGCCAGGGCGTCGGTCTTGGCGAGGTCAGCAGGATCCTCGCTCATGCACACCCAGCGGAAAGGACCGAAGCCGTAATCGAAGTACAGCGGACCCATTATGTCCTGGACATAAGAGGGATAGCGGAATGACCCGTCGGACTTTAGGACGTCGGCTCCGGCGCGGGAGCTTTCCAGCAGGAAAGCGTTGCCGTAGTCGAAGAAGTACATCCCCCGGTCGGAGAGGCGGTTGATGGCGGCGACGTGCCGGCGCAGGGAGGCCTGCACGGCCTCCTTGAAGCGCGCGGGCTCTTCCGCCATCATCCTCT
>JBGUGW010000300.1:0-2393 GCA_045111695.1 Candidatus Cryptobacteroides sp.
ACGCATGCGATGTCGTCGGCGTCCACGATGTTCTCATTCCTGCGGCTGTGGGCCATCCTGAGCCGCACCATGGAGCCGGCCTCGTCCATCACGTCGATGGCCTTGTCCGGCAGCGCTCGGTCAGTAATGTAGCGGTCGGTCTGCTTGACGCAGGCTTCGATAGCCTCGGGGGAGTATTTGACGTTGTGGAAATTTTCGTAATTCTCGCGGAGGTTGCGCAGGATGTCGATGGACTGGGGTATGTCCGTGGCTTCCACGACCACTTTGAGGAAGCGGCGGTCAAGCGCCCCGTCCTTCTCTATGATTTTGGTGAACTCGTCCATGGTCGTGGCGCCTATGCACTGGATCTCGCCGCGCGCCAGCGCCGGTTTGAGCATGTTGGCGGCGTCGAGGCTGCCCTGGGCGCCGCCGGCACCCACGATAGTGTGGAACTCATCTATGAAAAGGATGATGTCGGGGTTTGCTTTCAGGTCTTCGATGATGCCCTTCAGCCTCTTTTCGAAATCGCCCCTGTAGCGCGTTCCGGCCACGACTGAGGCTATGTCCAGCGAGATGAGCCGCTTGCGGCTGAGGGCCGGCGGGACGTCGCCGGCCGCGATCTTGAGGGCGAGGCCCTCCACAATCGCGGACTTGCCCACGCCGGGCTCGCCGATGAGCATGGGATTGTTCTTCTTGCGCCTGCCGAGTATCTCGATGATGCGTGCGATCTCGGCGTCGCGGCCCACAACGGGGTCGAGAGCTCCGGCCTCCGCGGCCTTGGTCAGGTCGAGCCCGAACTCCTCCACGCTGTTCTCGCGGGCCGCGGTCACTTCGTCCGCGGCGCGGTTCACAGCTTCCTCGAACTCCGCCTTCTGCTCGGGAGTCTCCTGCGGCCGGGTGTCTTCCATCCCTTCGAACAGCTCCTGCTCCTGCATGTATGCGAGCAGGACGGGATATGTGATCCCGCGGTTCTTCATGAACGCCTGGCTATAGCTGCCTTCCATCCTGCTGACCGCCAGGATGAGGTGCGATCCGTCCGTCTCGGCGTGCTTGAGCCGCGTGGCTTCGAGTATGGTGAGGTTAAGCAGGCTCTGGGCCGTGCGCGACAGCACTACCTGGTCGATGTCGGAGTAGGGGATGGATCCCTGCCGGAAAATATGTACGTCGATGAACTGCTTCATCTCCTCGGGGTCGGCGCCGAGGCCGCGGAGCGCCCTGCAGGCGTTGTTGTCCGCATGCCTTAAAATGCCGAGCACCATGTGGTCGGTCCCGATGCCGTAGCTCCCGGTACGCATGGCTTCCTCGCGGGCGTAACGGACGATCAGGTTCAGTTCATCAGAAATTTTCATTTCCATGCCTAGATAATGATGATTTGCGTTCTACAAAATTAAGAAAAATCAAATAAAATTGTTAAATTTGCGTGTTTATAAGCGAGTGAAAACGCAAAGTAAAGATTTGTGCAGTTTTATGGATATTGAGGAAAATACCAACGAGCAGTTTCACGGGATCATTGAACCGGTCGAGATCGACCACGAGATGCGTACCGCGTACATCGACTATTCGATGTCCGTCATCGTGTCCCGCGCCCTCCCGGATGTCCGGGACGGACTCAAGCCCGTGCAGCGGCGCGTGCTCTTCGGGATGGACGGCCTCGGCCTGAGCTATTCCGGACAGACCAAGAAATCCGCCAGGATCGTCGGAGAGGTGCTGGGCAAGTTCCACCCTCACGGCGACTCCAGCGTATACGACGCCATGGCGCGCCTTGCCCAGAACTGGAACCAGCGTTACCCCCTTGTCTTCGGACAGGGCAATTTCGGATCGATGGACGGCGACCCCGTCGCCGCCATGCGATACACCGAGGCCAAGCTTGAAAGGATCACCGAGGACGTGCTTGCGGACCTCGACAAGAATACAGTCGATTTCCAGCTCAACTTCGACGATACCATTCCGGAGCCTACCGTGCTCCCGACCAAGGCCCCGCTCCTCCTTCTCAACGGCTCCGCCGGTATCGCAGTCGGTATGGCCACCAACATGGCGCCGCACAACCTCTCCGAGTGCTGTGACGCCATCTGCGCCTACATCGACGATCCCGACATCACCGTCGAGGGCCTGATGGAGCACATCAAGGGTCCCGATTTCCCTACGGGAGGCATCATCCAGGGCCGCCAGGGCATCGTCGACGCTTATACCACCGGCCGCGGCAGGGTGGTTGTCCGCGCCAAGACCGAAATAGAGGAGGACGAGCGTGGCCGCGACAGTATCGTCGTGACCGAGGTCCCGTACATGGTCAACAAGAGCGAGATGATCAAGCGCATCGGCGAGATGGTCGAGGAGAAGCGCATCGAGGGCATCTCCGATATCAAGGACCTCTCCAGCCGCGAGGGCATCCGCATAGTGTTCTACCTGAAGAAGGA
>JBGUGW010000301.1:0-18150 GCA_045111695.1 Candidatus Cryptobacteroides sp.
CGCGCATGGTCTCGCCGACGTATTCGGAGTTGGCGAAAACGTTGGCGCAGTTCGCTCCGAGTCCCACTCCTACGGCGACGGCAAAGACCGCAGTGCCGATGAGCAGGTCTTTCCAGCGTTTTTCCTTGAGATGGTAGATGAACTGTACCACCCACATCAAGCCTATCAGCATGAAAAAGTAGTAAAACATCTGCGGATGCTTTGTGGCGCCTGCGGCCACGAATACCGTTGTGAGGATCGCTCCCAGAAGGTATTTCTTTTCAGAAAAAATCAGGTTGAAGCCTCCGAGCACAACTGCCGTGGCGGCTATGGTCACGGGCTTGGTGAGATGTCCCGCACCTATGACAACCAGGAAATAAGAAGACAAACCTATGGCTATCGCCCCCACTAAGCTGAGCCATTTGTCCACCTTGAAGCAGAGCAGGCAGATGAAGAAACAAAGGAAGTAGACGAAGATAATCCATGCTGGGCTGTTGTACCCCTCGACAAGCTTGTTTATCGGCCGAAGCAGCGTCTCCGAGGTGTAATGGCCTCCTCCGATCTGGTAATTGGGCATTCCGCTGAACATGGCGCTGTTCCAGAATGTATAATCGCCGGTAGTGTTGTGATAGACCTCGGACTCGTGTACGGCGCCGGAGAAGTGCTGCTGGTCTTCGGCATACAGGACCTTTCCCTTGAGCTGGGGCGAACAATATATATAACCTAGCGCCAGGAAAACGATGACGGCCACCACATAGGCTCCGTATTCCCTGACGATACCTTTCAAGCTTATCTTCATCTGTTTCAATTCAAAAAAAACGCAATATTCTGCCTATACGAGGGAAAGGGCGACCTTCATCATGCCGGTAAATGTCTTCTCGCGCTCCTCGGGGGAGGTGTTCTCGCCTAAGATGACGTGGTCTGAGATGGTGCAGATGGTCAGGGCCCGCTTACCGGCGCGCGCGGCGTTCATGTAGAGCGCCGCCGCCTCCATTTCCACGGCAAGCACACCCATCTTGATCCATTTGTCTGCCTGGGGGGTCTCCGCGTAGAAAACGTCCGAAGACACGACATTGCCTACCTTGTAGCGGATGCCGAGTTCCTCGCAGGCTTCTGCAGCGCCGCGAAGGAGCTTGAAGTCAGCAAGAGGGGCAAAGGTCCCGGGCAGGCCGAACTGGCTGCCGTAGTTGGAGTCGGTGCAGGCTCCCATGGCCAGGATCAAGTCTCCGACATGAAGGTCGCGGCTGTAGGACCCGGCCGAACCTATGCGGATGATGGTTTCAACATCATAGAAATTGAAGAGTTCGTATGTGTAGATGCCGATGGAGGGAATACCCATACCGTGTCCCATGACGCTGACGCGTTTGCCGTTGTAAGTGCCGGTATATCCGAGCATTCCCCGGATACTGTTGAACTGTACCGGATTCTCGAGGAATGATTCGGCCATGAACTTGGCGCGAAGCGGGTCGCCGGCCATAAGGACGGTACGCGCGATCTCTCCGATCTGGGCGCCGATGTGTGGGGTAGGAGTATTAGCCATATCGCAGTGTTTTAATTTCTACAAATATAGTAAAAAAGCATGACAGATGTAATAAAAAAGGATGGCAGACCGCATGGTCCGCCATCCTTTGATGAAGCGGGGGCTGGATCAGAATTTCCAGACTGTGAATTCGTTCATTCCGGGCTTGAGGTTCTCGAACGGACCGACCTTGGGGCTGGAGCCTCTCGGCGCGCCGAAGAAGTCGTGGTCGACTGTAAGCGGGGTACCGTCAGGATTCTCGTAGTAGCCGTTGGAGTAGTAGGTCTTGCCGAGGAAATCGGTGTCGACCACGGGGGTCTTGACGCGGTTGATGGCGTCATCCACGCGGATCTTGAGCACGATCTTGTCAGCCTGCTTCTCGAGGGCGATCTGGGTGTCGAGTCCGCTGCTCACGGCATCGTCCTCATAGGCGTATTTCTTCACTCCGTTGTAGTAGAGGTTGGATCCCACCCTCATGGCGAGGTTGAAACGTGCCGGCTGGCTGTTTCCGGCAGCCATCTGCTCGATGAAACTCTTGAGTTTCTCGTTCTGGGGATTGCGGGACATCATGTCCTGGTAGATGCCCTCATAGTACGGCGGACGCTCGTTGTATACGGAAGTACCGGCATCCTTATCCTTAAGGTCGGAGTCGGGAGCGATGGTGAAGATATTGTTGTAGTAGCGGTCGTCACCTCCAGGGAAGTTCATCACGCCTACGATCTTGGTGGAGTGAGGTGCGTGATAAGGAGTGTAACGCTCAGTCACGGGATGGAAGGTGATGTAGCCGGACACGATGTTGTGGACGAATGCGGCTCCCTGGCCCCATTCGAGGAAGGCGTTGGGGGAGAGCATGACGTTGTTGTCCACGAGGCACGGGCCGTGGGTGACCTCGGTCCAGAGGTCGGTGTGGTCGTTGTTGTAGAACACGTTGCCGGTGACGCGGGTGCCGATGCCCTGCCAGTCGAGCCAGAGGCCGTTGTAGCCGTTCTCAAGGAAGTTGTTGCGGATGATGACGTCGATGGCGGCGTGAAGCTTGATGCAGCCGACCTCAGCGCCGGCGTACTGGCGCTTGGCGTTTATATCGTGGATGTAGTTGTTCTCGATGATGGAGAAAACGCATCCGAGGTGGCCGACGATGCCCGCCTGCTCGCAGTCGAAGATCTCGTTGTTGCGGACGATGTGCGAGCCGATGTTCTCCTTCTTCCAGCCCATGTCCTCGGCCTGGAAGATGACCTCGAGCTCACGGTTGAAACCGGAGAGGGTGCGCTCGATGGTCCAGCGGTTCTGGCCGGAGGCGCGGTCCTTGCCGAGGCAGACGCCCACGCACTTGGAGTTGCTGATGACGTTATCCTCAATGATCCAGCCCTTGGACCAGTGCGGACCAACGAGACCCTGCTGGAAAGCGGTCGGAGGCGCCCAGTTGGTAGCGGCCTGGCTCATATGGAATCCCTTGACGGTGATGTAGTTGACACCGGGGAGCTGGGGGAAGAACACAGCCGGACGGACATTGACTTCGACAAGTTCCTTGTTGGGGTTGACGCCGGGGCCGAAGTTGGCCCAGATGGCGGTCTCGGTGTCGTTGACCTCGACATACCATGCGCGGGTGGCATCCTCAGGCTTGCGGGTACGCTCGGGAACCACGGGTTTCTGGACGCCTTCCAGGTCGACGGCCTGGAAGAGGGACTTGTTGTTGAGGTAGACCTCGCCGACGACATATGCGCTGTTGGTGGAGCTGAGCCAGTCTCCTACGAGAGGCTCGGCAAAGGGATTCCAGTCTCCGAAGAAAGAGTTGGGGAGCACGACCTTCCAGACATCGGTCTTGCCCTGACGGACCCAGCCCGTGACCTCCTCGGACCCCTTGATCCAGACTTCTTCGCCCTCGGCGGCGCGATATGTGATGCGGCTGTAGACATCGGCTCCGGAGTTGCGCGGAGCGACCCACTCGCGGTAGATGCCTGCATGGACGGTGACGGTGTCACCCGTCTTCAGTACCATGGCGGCTTTCGAGATAGTGAGGAACGGGGCTGCGGCCGAACCGTCGTTGGTGTCCGATCCCGTCTTGGCGACATGGTATTCGCGGGCCTGAAGGCTTCCGGCGCAGAATGCCAGGGCCATGAATAGCAAGAGCTTTTTCATAAAGTTTCAGATAGATTTAGGGTGGTTGATAGTAGTGTTTGTGCAAATGTGCTACAATATAGTGATTTTTCCGGAATAAAAAAACGGGGCCTGCCCTTTTCAGGACAGGTCCCCGCTAACAGCCGGCTATGCACGCGCTATCGCATTGCGGCGCCGATGGCCTTTTCGAGCATCTCCCGGTTGATGAGCCCGTCCATGCTGATGAACGTAGCCCCGGAGGCATTCATGGACATCATTACGAAGGAGCGGATGATGCTGTCGTCCCCGTCGGTGTAGAACCTGACGGTCTCCCCGTCGTCCTTGGCCTCCATCATCAGTTCGTAGTCGCTCGAACCCAGAAGCCGCTTGACGTCGCTGTTCATGCGGTCCATGATCCTGTTGTCCGAAGTGTTGATCATGTAGAACCCTTTAAGGGTCTTGACGATGGGAGTGATGTCGACCTTCTCGCCGTAGTCTCCGATCTCGAGCTCCGGCAGCTTGCCGATGAGCTTGAACATGGAGGGGGAGATGTAGACCGCGCTCACACCCTGCTCGTCCGAGAACTTGTTGTAGATACTCTTGGCGTCCTGGGCCTTGGCAAGGGTACCGAGCAGCATGACAGCTGCGATGATGAACAGTTTTTTCATATCCGGTTATTTTAATTTGTCAATGATTTCATTGGTCATGGTGAGGACCGCTTCAGTCTCGTGCGTGACGGAGGCGACGCCCTTGTCCATTTTGGACGAGATCAGGGAGAAGGATTGCTCAAGCATGGCATAAGCCTGCTGCGGGTCGGTGAAAGTGTCCTTCGGGCGGCTCATGTAGCCATTGACTCCGAGGCCGATGCCGATGAGCAGCGCAAGCGATGCGGCGATGCTGGCGGCATACCATATCCTGCGCGGACGTGCAGAGGAGGCTCCCTCGAGGAAAGCGAGGGTATCAATGCCCTGCCGTATGCTCTTCCCGAACCCCTCCGGGACCTGGATGGAACTGTCGAGCGCTATAGCCTCGAGCTCCTTTATGCTCATGTTATCCATCTCTTTCATAATTCGTACTTCATTTTATTCTTCAAGGCCTTGCGGGCAAGGCTCAACTGAACTCTCGTGTTGATCTCGGACAAGCCGAGCTTTTCGGCGATCTCTTCGTATTCAAGCTCTTCGAAGATGCGCATGCGGATGATCTCCCGTTGTTTGGGCGGCAGGTCCTCGATGCACCTGAGCGCCTTGCGCAGGGTCTCGCGGTCGGCAAGCTCCTTGTCGGGAGGGTCGTTGCCGGAACTCTCCGGGCATTCGCCCATGGACACAGTCCTGCCGTTCTTGCGCAGCCGGTCGATGCAGAGGTTGCGAAGCAGCGTATAGGCATAAGCCTGCGGATTCAGCACTGTGTCCAGCTTGTCCCTGGAGTTCCAAAGCTTGATGTACAGGTCCTGCACCGTGTCCTGGGCGTCGGAACTGTCTTCAAGATAGTGGAATGCTATCCTGAACAGGCCTTCGCTGAGGGGAAGGTACCGGGCTTTGAACTCCTCGTGGGTCATTATCGCTCTTCAATGAACTTTGAAATCCCGTCGAGGGAGATGGTCCCGAACATGCAGATCAGAGCGGAACTCTCGGGGGAATGGAGTACGAAATCCTTCAATGTCCTTCCGTCCTCCGAGATCACGCCGTACAGGCGCATGCTCTGTCCGCCGTCTTTGATGTCCATCAGGATATCCTCTTCGGGCAAGGCCCTGCCCAGCCTGCGGACCAGGCGGTCCTTGGTGTTTTCGTCGCAATCGCCGTATTCTATGACGGTGAACCGCTTCACTCCCTTGATGGCTTCAAGGAAGGCTGCTTCCTCGGGATTGTTCAGGTCAACCGACCTCGCGATGAGTTTCTTGAGCAGGGAAGTGGCGATGCTGCCCATCTGGACAACGTTGGTGCCTTCTGCCATGGAGAGCTCGGATACGATGGCGGATACCCGGGTGTTGCGCCCGCCTGAATATCCGGGAAGCTGGATCATCAAGACCGTCAACAGAACTATGAATAATCTTTTCATAAGCGGTTGTCAATCATCAAACACATAATAGACGGAGGGGCCGTAGCTTTGTTAATGGATTTTTGTAAAATTATTCGGCAGTTTCGTGAGAAAGAAGAAGGTCGCGGAGAACTGCGTTGAAACCGGCCAGGGCGTCGCGATTGTACTCCTCGACGAAGCTTACGCTACGCTCAAGTCCTCCCATGAAAGCGGAGTTAAGGACGACGCCTCCGCCAAGGATGCCGGTGATCCAGTTGCCGCCGATACACTGCCATACGATCCAGCCGGCAGCAAGCGCATCAAGGCCCATGCGGGCCAGTCCTTCCGGCAGGTGTCCGGTGTAGGAAAGGCCAAGGGGTGGCAGGAACGACCTGAGCGCTGCCTGGCTTTCTTTTTTGAGCTCCGGTACTTTCGAGTAGAGCGTGCGGATCTCTTGCAATGCCGCCTCCCGCTCTTCTCCCTCATATCGGAGATCCACGAGCTTCACGGCTTTGTCCCGGGACTCGTCCCACCTGGCGCAGCCGCAGAGGACGAGGGCGTCGAGCAACAGCCTGCGGGGCGTGTCGGACACACCTGCCTCCTCCATGTAAGAGGCGGCCCCTTCGCAGTCTCCTGCGAGATAGCTGCACAATTCTTTTTCATACAGTACTTCGCCCACCCGTTCGGGGGTCAGCTGGTAGAGGCTGATCCTGCCGAGGGTGGCCACTGCATCCTCGTAGCGGCCGCACTGCCTGTAGCAGTACGCCTTCTCCGCGAGCGCCTCTGCGGCCTCGCGCGGATCCTCGGCGTAGAATGCCGCCCGTTCATGCTCGGCGGCCTTCAACGCCCAGTCAGTCCGTTCCTGGGCTTCAGCGGAAAACGCTGCGCAGAGGAATATGGATGTGATAAAGAATTGCAGTGTCCTGTGCATTCCTGAGGTCGTTTTGGTGTATGCTTACGGAGACATAGCTCCCGTAGATGTTTCCTATGTAGAATATGGCACCGATGGTACCGAAGAGCAGTGTCTTCCAGTTGGTGAAACCGTTCCTGGACCAGTTCTCGGCCGTAATGGCCGCAAGCGAGCCGACGGTCAGGAAGGACGATATGCCTTCGGCCAGCTCGCCGGCGTATACCTTGCCGAGGCCGGGGACGACGGCCGAGGCCGCTGCGGCCAGGACGGAGCTCTTGCTCCGCCCGTAATACCTTTCGTTGAAGATGCCCTGCAGCAGTCTCTCGCTGTCCGTCAAGGCGTACTGGGAGAAGGTGAACCCTTCTGAGGCCTTGATGAAATCCGCTTCGCGCCCGTCGAGCAAGGCGATCCCGGCCTCCTCGAGGCTCTTAAGCTCACGGTAGGGACCGTCATAGCTGTCCAGCAGGCTGGAGCTCCGGTCAAACTGCCCCAAATGGGCGTTCGATATGACATTGAAAAACAAGGACTTGTCATAAAAGGGGGACTCTTTCTGCACCTTGTCGAAAGCTGCCGAGGCGGCCGTCAGGTTTTTTGCGCTGTAGTTGGCCCAGCCCTTCAGGTATTGGAGGGTGTCGGAAGCGAAGTATTTCCCGCTGGAAAGAATTGCGACGGCATCCTGCTCCATGCCATTGCCAATGAGGTAGTCTATGAACCCGAAATCTTCGGATGCGTATGTGTCAGCGGAATATCTCCTTCTGACGGAAGGGGAGAGGCCGGTCTCCGTGACAGTTGCGCCGGGTATGTCATGGTGATGCTGCGCGGAGCCTATGCGCCCACTGCGAGTCATGTAGTCCGCAGTGGAAAAGATGGCCGGAAGTATACCGTCGTTCTTCGCCGTTTCCTTGAAATGGTCCAGGCTTCCAGGAGGCAGCAGCCTGACGCCCGGCACTGTCTGGGCATTGCCGGAAGCGCAGAGCAGGACGGCGGAGACGATGAGGGCCAGTCGTTTCATCGGCCCGGGAGCTTGTCGACAGGGACGATTTTGGCATCGGCGGGTACCTCGAAGTGGAAGAGAGGGTCGTCCTCATCCACCCGGATGCCGGAATAGATGGTGCGCATCACCGAAGAGTCCTTTGGAGAGGTATAGGTGATGCTGGTGGTCCTGGTCGGAAGCATCATCCTTCCGGCCGGAACATAGTTGGAATAGTATGTCTTGGAAACCGTCTTCCCGGATGCATCCAGGTACCCGCAGTAGATCGGAAGGTAATTGTCATAGACGATTTCCACCTTCGGTATGTCGCCGGACTTGTCCGTGACATAGGTTTTCTTGACCAGCCCGTCTTCACGGGTGGTGGATTGGAGGCGGTATCCGTACATGCCCAGCCCGAGGTCCTCGGCTCGTCCGCTCATGAATACGGATATCATTTCGTCCTGGGAGGTCATGATGGAGGAATTGTCCACCATGACTTCGTTGGTGCTCGGAATATACATCCTGGTCTCTCCCTTGACATTGGTGACCACGATGTAGTCCTGGGGTTTGAGAAAATGGATCACCGCGCGTCCGTCGTTGGAACAATGGACGCGCTTGGTGACCGTGGCTACCTTGCCTGCGGCGGCCTGCTTGACCTCCACGTCGGCCATGATCCGCCTCTGGGCGGATGCGCCGGCGGGCAGGCACAGGGCCGCCGCAGCGAGGATAATGAATATGTTGCTTCGCTTCAAGGCTATGCCCACATGAAGAAGCGGGTATTGCCCACGAACTCGCTTATGTTGTCATCCACGACGCCTATAAGCAGGAAGACCCAGTCGATGAGGGGAACGACACCGAAAATGCCTCCGACTGTGAAGAAGTAGATAGCCCACATCCACGGACGGGTGCCCATGTAGTGACGATGGATTCCGAGTCCTCCCAGGAAAGTGCAGAGGAGGAAAGAAGCGATGGGGCTAGGGTTACCGGATGCGAGGGAGGCGGCCGCCGGAACGGGAGCCTCAGGCATGAGGTCGAGCGGGGAAACTTCGGCGGAAGCCTCGATCAGTGCATCGATGGCATCGTCGTCGACAGTGTAGTTGCCGGCGTTGGCGGCAACGGAGATCGCCAGGATGGCGATGAGTGAGAAAATGAATTTCTTCATAATGCAGTATTTAAAGCATAATTGTTTCCCAAAGTTATCCATTCAGTGGCGATAATCAAACTTTTTCGCCCAATTTTTGTAAAAAGACGGATAATGATTAACTTTGTAATCTATGTAAAAAAGATATTTAGTGATATATGAAGAACTGTTTTAGCTTGAAGTCATTTATCGTAATCTCAACTTTGGCAAGCCTCCTCGCATCATGCGCTGCGCCTACCAATATTTCCTATTTCCAGGATGCTGACAGGCTCGGGATGTCCATACCCGTCACGGAGAACCATATCCGTCTCCGTCCCGAGGACAAGATTGCGATCATAGTCAATACTTCCAACGACCAGCTGACCAACCTTTTCAACCTTCCCTACATCAGCCAGCGTCTCGGGGGAGTGTCCCAGAGTGTGAGCTCCAACTATTCGCAGGCGGTATCAGGTTATACCCTCGATGAAGCCGGAGATATCGACTTTCCTGTGATCGGCAGGATCCATGTGGCAGGCCTGACCCGTCCCGAACTGGCTGCCTACATCAAGGAAGAGCTGGTCAGCCGCAACCTTGTCAAGGATCCGGTCGTGACCGTCGAGTTCATGAACCTCACGATCGCGGTCATGGGCGAGGTGAACCGTCCGGGAAGGTATGCCATCGAGAAGGACAAGCTCACCCTGCTCGACGCCCTCAGCATGGCCGGTGACCTTACTATCTTCGGCAACCGAGAAAACGTCAAGGTCCTCCGCATCGTGGATGGCAACCAGACCTCCTTCAAGGTTAACCTCTGCTCCGGCAACAGTGTGGTCACCTCTCCTGTGTACTATCTTCAGCAGGATGATGTTATCTACGTCGAGCCTAACGAGATGCGCGCCCGCCAGTCCACGGTCAACGGCAACAACGTACGCAGCACCTCATTCTGGATCTCTGTCGCTTCGCTTGCCGCCAGCGTCGGCACTTTCCTTCTCCGTGCGTCTTCAACAAAATAGATAGAGTTAGAAAATGGATAATAATACCAACAACACCCAAAACCAGCAGGAAGAGTCTGTACAGCTGATGGACCTCCTGTACAAGTGCCTGTCCAAATGGTACTGGTTTGCCATTTCGGCGGCCATTTGCCTTGCCCTGGCGGTGTTTTATGTGTTGAAGACCCCTCCGGTGTATACCCGTTCCGCAGAGATACAGATCAAGACCAATTCCCGCGGACAGTCCATTTCCACCGATGCCGAGATATCGCAGCTAGGCCTGTTCAACACCAATACCAACGTTTACAACGAGATCAAGGCCTTCGGTGCCAAGTCCCTCATGTCCGAGGTGGTCAAGCGTCTCAATCTCGACATGAACTATATCACCGACGGAAGGTTCCATGACAACGTGCTTTACGGATCGTCCCTTCCGTTCACTGCAAGCATTATAGATGTCCCCGACCAGACAGCACTGTCATTTGACCTTGACGTCAAGGAGGACGGCGGATTCACCCTGTCCAATTTCACGCTCAGGAACGAACCCGCCGAAAAGGGCGCCCAGGTGTCCGGCGTCTTTGCGGATACCCTTGCCACTCCCGTGGGAAATATAGTCGTGACTCCTACGGTAAACTATGTGGCCCGGGACTATCCTACCGTCCATGTGAGACGCTCATCTTTCCGCAGCGCCACGAACCGCTACTCGAGTGAACTCTCCGTCAATCTCAGCGACAAGATGTCGCAGGTGATACAGCTGACTCTCAATGACATCTCTATCCAGCGCGCGGAGGACATCCTCAATACGGTGGTGTCTGTGTACAACGAGAACTGGGTGGCGGACAAGAACCAGATCGCAGTCAGCACCTCGATGTTCATCAACGAGCGTCTCGGCGTCATCGAGGAGGAACTTACCAACGTCGACAGCGACATATCCAACTACAAGAGCCAGAACCTCATCCCTGACGTCAAGGCCGCCTCGAGCATGTATATGTCCCAGAGCAACGCCATCAACGAGCAGATACAGGGACTGAACAACGAGCTCTACATGACCCGCTACATCCGCGAGTCCCTCTCCAATGATGCGAACAGGAACAAGGTGCTCCCTGCCAACTCCGGTATCAGCAGCGCCAACATCGAGAGCCAGATCAGCGATTACAACGAAAAGCTCCTCCGCAGGAACGACCTCGTGGCCAACAGCTCCGAGTCCAACCCTCTGGTCGTCGAGCTTGACAACTCGCTGAACAGCCTCCGTCAGGCCATCATCACCTCCGTTGACAACCAGGAGCTCGCCCTCAGCAACCAGATCAGCTCCCTCACCCGTACTGAGCGCCAGGCTACAGCTCGCATCGCCGCTAACCCTACCCAGGCCAAGTACCTCCTGTCGGTCGAGCGTCAGCAGAGCGTCAAGGAAGCCCTGTACCTTTACCTTCTCCAGAAGCGTGAGGAGAACGAGCTTTCCCAGGCATTCACTGCATACAATACCCGCATCATTGATCCTCCTACCGGAAGCATGTCGCCCACCGCACCGCGCAAGAGCATGATCTACCTGCTTGCGCTCCTGCTTGGCCTCTTCATCCCCCTTGCTGCCCTTTATCTCATGGAGGTGCTCAATACCAGGGTCCGCGGCAAGAAGGACATCAAGGATGTCGTCCTGCCGTTCGTGGGTGAAATCCCTCTTACCGAGGATAGCAGGAAAGGCAACAGGAGATACCTCCGCGCCATCAAGATGCAGAAGCAGGTGGAGCAGAAGCGTGAGATCCTGGTCAAGAGCGGAAGCCGCGATACGATCAATGAAGCCTTCCGCGTGCTCCGTACCAACGTCGAATTCATGATGAAGAACAAGGATGCCAATGTCGCCGCGGTCACCTCCTTCAATCCCGGCTCAGGAAAGTCCTTCATATCTATGAACCTCGCCGTGGCGCTTGCCGTCAAGGGCCGCAAGGTGCTCGTTATCGACTGCGACCTCCGTCATGCATCACTCTCCGCTTATGTGGAGAACCCGCACAAGGGCATTTCCAACTATCTGAGCGGCCAGACAGACGACATCTATCCGCTGATCTGTCAGGTTTCCGGATATGACAACCTCTTCGTCCTGCCCGTAGGAGTCATACCTCCGAACCCGACCGAGCTTGTGGCTGACGAGCGCTTCAAGCTGCTGATTTCGAAGTTGAAAGGGGAGTATGACTATGTCTTCCTAGACTGCCCTCCCATCGAGATAGTTGCCGACACCCAGATCATCGACCAGTATGCCGACAGGACCCTCTTCGTCATCCGTGCCGGACTCTGCGAGCGCAGCATGCTTACGGAGCTCAATTCCCTCTACGAGGAGAACAAGTACAACAACCTCGCTCTCATCCTCAACGGCACAGAGATTTCCAAGTCCGGCTATTTCGGGAACAAATATGGATACCATTACGGCCATTATGGCCATTACGGATACGGATATAAGTCTTATGCCAACGACGAAAAGGCAAATAGTTGATGCCCTGGAGACGCTTGCTCCGCTGGCGTACCAGGAAGATTATGACAATGCAGGACTCCAGGTCGGTCTCATCGATGATGAGGTGACGGGCGTCCTGCTCTGTCTTGATATTACCGAGGACATAGTCGCAGAAGCGGTACGGCTTGGCTGCAACCTTGTCGTTTCGCACCATCCGCTTATTTTCAAGCCTCTGAAGAGCGTTACGGGTGCAACATACCAGCAGCGCTGCGTGATGGAGGCCGTGCGTCACGGCATAGCATTGTATTCCGCCCATACCAATCTCGACAACGCCCGTGACGGCGTTAACTATCGCATCGCCTCCAAAATAGGGCTGCGCGATGTGGAATGGATCGAGGAGAAGGCCGCATCGGGCGATTGCTGCGGTTTGGGCGTCATCGGCAATCTGCCGGCACCTGAGAATGCCTCGGACTTTCTGAAAAGACTTAAGGACACCTTTGGTGTAGAATGCCTCATGCATACCGACCCTTCCGGGTTGACGCTGCGCAGGGTGGCCCTGTGCGGCGGCGCCGGCTCTTTCCTTATGGACGAGGCAAGGGCCAAGGGCGCTGATGCCTTCATCACCGGCGAGATATCCTACCATCACTTCTTCGATGCTGACGGCATGCTTCTCATCGCCATGGGCCACTACCAGAGCGAACAGTTCACCAAGGACCTTCTGAGGGACTTCCTTGCGGACCGCTTCCCGGATCTTCGCATCGAGATGACATCTGTCGACACGAATCCAATCCACTATACCTGTTAACAAGCTCTTATGGAACGACACGTCGTCATAATGGCCGGCGGGATCGGCAGCCGTTTCTGGCCGATGAGTACTCCCGAGTATCCCAAACAGTTTATAGACGTGCTCGGATGCGGCCGTACGCTCATTCAGATGACCGCGGACAGGCTTCTGACGGTCTGCCCATATGAGAACATGTGGGTGGTCACCTCCCGCAGCTACGTGGACATCGTCCGTTCGCAGCTTCCGGGGATCCCCGAAGCAAATATCCTGGCGGAACCCGCAGCGCGAAACACCGCTCCCTGCATCGCCTATGCTTGCTGGAAGATCAAGGCCCGCCATCCCCATGCCAACATCGTCGTCACTCCTTCCGACGCCCTCGTGCTGGACGGAGACGAATACCGCCGCATCATCTCCCTGGCCCTTGATTTCACTTCGTCCGGCAGTTCCATCGTGACCGTCGGCATCAAGCCTTCCAGGCCGGAGACCGGATACGGCTACATCATGGCAGGGGAGGAAGCCGCTCCCGAGGTCCTGAAAGTCAGCGCGTTCAAGGAGAAACCCGATCTTGAGACTGCCAAGGCGTACCTTGCCGACGGTCATTATCTCTGGAACGCCGGCATCTTTGTATGGAACGTTGATACCATCACTTCCGCCATCCGTACATATGCTCCAGGCATCGCGTCCATCATGGACGCAATGGCCCCTTCGTTCTATACCGACGGGGAGGAGGAGACGGTTGCCCGCCTGTTCCCGACCTGCGAGAAAATCAGCATAGACTACGCCGTCATGGAGAAAGCGGAGGGCATACATACCATCCCTGCGTCCTTCGGCTGGAGCGACCTCGGAAGCTGGGGTTCGCTCAGGCTCAACTCTTCCACCGACGCAAGCGGCAACGCCACCCTGGGCACGGACATCCACATGTTCGAGTGCGAGGGTTGCGTAGTCCGTACCTCGTCCCTCAAGAAAGTGGTCCTGCAGGGCCTGGAGGATTATATCGTCGCCGAAAAGGACGGTTCGCTCCTGGTCTGCAAGCTCTCCGAAGAGCAGCGCATCAAGGATTTTTCACAATAAACAAATCTACAGATTCAATGAAGATACTGGTCACGGGCGCCGCCGGATTCATCGGCTCGAAACTCATGTTCACGCTTGCTGAGCGTGGTGATGAAGTCGTCGGCATCGACAACCTCAACGACTACTATGACATCCGTCTCAAGGAGGGCCGTATCGCCGAGTTCTGTACGGGGGAGCGCAAACGCTTCCTGAAGATGGACATCGCGGACAAGGAAGCGCTGGACGCGCTCTTTTCTGCAGAAAACTTCGACGCGGTGGTCAATCTCGCCGCCCAGGCGGGCGTGAGGTATTCCATCACCAATCCGTACGCCTATCTCCAGAGCAACCTCGTTGGCTTCCTTAATATCCTCGAGGCCTGCCGGCACTATCCTGTCAAGCATCTTGTGTTCGCATCCTCCAGCTCGGTCTATGGCCTGAATGCCAAGGTCCCTTATTCGGAGGATGACAAGGTGGACAATCCCGTGAGCCTGTACGCCGCATCCAAGAAGTCCAACGAACTAATGGCTCATGCCTATGCCCAGCTTTACGGCCTGCCTTGCACGGGACTGCGTTTCTTCACCGTCTATGGCCCCTGGGGCCGTCCGGACATGGCTCCGATGCTCTTCGCATCGGCCATCACCAAGGGGGAGCCGATCAAGGTGTTCAACGGCGGAGACATGATACGTGACTTCACTTACATAGACGACATCGTGGAAGGCACCGTCCGCACCCTGGACCATGTCCCGGTCGCCGCGGACTGCCCGAACGGCGTTCCTTACAGGATATACAATATCGGCTGCTCGAATCCCGTCAGGCTCATGGACTTCATCTCAGAGATCGAGCAGGCTGTCGGCCGTCCGGCCGAGAAGGTTTTCCTGCCCATGCAGGCCGGCGACGTGTACCAGACCAACGCCGACACGACGCATCTTGAGCATGAGGTTGGATACAAGCCCCATGTGAGGATTCACGAGGGCATCACAGCCTTCATAGACTGGTACAAGTCAGACAAAAACCCTTTGAAATGAACTGTGTAGAGAAATTCGAGGAGATTTACAGGAAAAGCCCGGATGCCGTGGCATTCTGTCCGTATCGTATCTGCCCCATAGGGGCCCACAGCGACCACCAGCACGGCAAGATCACCGGATTCGCCATAGACAAGGGCATCAGTTTCGCCTACCATCCCAAGCGCAACGGCGTGGTCGAACTGGCTTCGCTCCAGTTCGACAAGCGCGCCCAGTTCCACATCCGCAGCGTACCTGAGAAGCGCCAGATGGACTGGGCGGACTATCTTCGCGGGGCTACGCTCGAGCTGTCCCAGCGCTACACCCTGTCAACCGGCCTCTGCGGCGTGATTGAGGGCAGTCTCCCCATCGGAGGCCTGTCTTCCTCGGCTGCGGTCACCATAGCTTTCCTTTCTGCACTCTGCAAGGTCAACGGCATCACGCTCGAACCGCTCGAGATGATTTCCCTTGCCATGGCGGCCGAGAACAACTATGTCGGTGTCAGCTGCGGCAAGCTCGACCAGAGCTGCGAGATCTATTCGCGCAAGGACCATCTTCTCTATCTCGATACCCTCGACGATTCGTACGAGCTCATCCCGACTCCGGCCGGCATGCCTCCGTACGAGATCGCCATATTCTTCAGCGGCGTGGAACGCACCCTCGCGGGCTCCAAGTTCAACATGCGCGTGGATGAATGCCGCAGTGCGGCTTACGCCCTCAAGGCCCTCTCGGGCATGGAGTACGGCAAGTTCGGCGAGACCCACCTTCGTGAAGTACCGCGTTCCGTCTACGACGAATACAAGGACCGCCTGCCGGAGACCTGGCGCAGGCGGGCTGAACATTGGTATACGGAGTTCGAGCGCGTGGAAAAGGGCGCTGAAGCCTGGAGAAGGGGAGACCTGGCCGCTTACGGCCGCCTGAGCTTCGAGTCCGGCCGCTCTTCCATCTACAACTGGGAGACGGGTTCACCCGAACTCAAGGCTCTGTACGAGATCATGGAGCACACTGACGGCATCTACGGAGGCCGCTTCAGCGGCGCCGGTTTCAAGGGATGCTGCATGGCCCTTATCGACCCCGCCTTCCGCGGATCAATACTCGAGAAGGTGGAGAGGGAATATCTGGCCCAGTTCCCTGAACTGAAAGGCCATTACGGAGCGTTTATCTGCCATTCCTCCGACGGAGTCGAATTGTAAATAATTGAAAGAGAATGAAGTGCCTTATACTGGCAGCCGGCTATGCCACGAGGCTGTATCCACTGACTGAGAATTTCCCAAAGCCTCTCCTGAAAGTAGGTGACAAGGCCATCCTCGACTGGCTGGTGGATGATATCGCCGCTACCGGCGCCGTGGATGAGTTCATCGTTATCTCAAATCACAAGTTCGCTGGCCATTTCAGGGACTGGGCATCTTCGCGTCCCGACATCACGGTGGTTGACGACTGTACTTCCACCAACGAGACCCGTCTCGGGGCCGTAAGGGATATTCAATTCGCCCTGGAGAGCTTGCATATCGACGATGACCTGCTGGTCATAGCGGGGGATAACATCCTGGATTTCAGCCTTGCGGAGTTCATCAGCTACGCTTCCGCCAAGCGCGCGTCCTGCATCATGCGCTACTATGAGGCCGATGAGGCGCGTTTGCATAAGTGCGGTGTAGTGGAGGTGGACGATACCGACAGGATCGTCGGAATGGAAGAGAAGCCGGCCGAGCCGAAGTCGCACTGGTGCTGCCCGCCGTTCTATTTCTACCGGCGCGAAGACGCCGCGCGCGTGGCAGAAGGCATCGCAGCGGGCTGCGGCGTGGATGCGCCGGGCAGCTATGTCGCATGGCTCAGCACGCAGGTGCCGATGTATGCGATGGAGATGCCGGGAAGTCGTTTCGACATTGGCAATCTCGAGAGCTACAAGAGCATCTGCGAGCGTTTCGGAAATCTCTGATAAACAGTTATTTCACCCAGATTTCATCGATGAAGATGAAGCCTTCGCCTCCGGCTCCGGGATGCCATTCCGGAATGGTACCGAAGTTCTTGGCGAAGACCTTCACGAAGCGGACCGGCCCGGTACCCTCCGGTACACGGACGCTCAGGTCGTGTACCTGGATCTCATAGTCCTGAGGGTCCACGGTGTTGTCCACCCTGCCGACAGGCGTGAATTCATTGCCGTCAGATGAGACGGAAAACTCCACATAGCGCGGCATCCATATCCATGAACGGGCGTCCTGGCAGAATCCGGCGCCTGTTTCCGATAGTTCGCGCGGATCGAGTATCTCCACCACAGCAGTGAAGTCTGTGTCCTGGTAGCCCTGCCATCCTCCGGAACGCCAGTTGATCGTACCACGCTTGCCGTCGATCAGTCCTTCGTCTCCTCCCGCGTTGTACTGGGGATTGTAGTGCGACATGATGTCGATCTTCATGTCGTTACGGACGCGGTATACCGTGCTGGAGATGGTGGCGCTTTTCACGCCCTCCTTCTCCGTATATGCTTCTACCGTGCAGTTCCTATCCAGAATGAAGGGACCGTCGTACGGGATGAACTCTCCGGCTGTTCCGCCGGCGGGAGTGACTCTGTACCAGGCCTTTCCGCCCTCCGGAATGCCGCTGATGCCCACGCTTTCCGGATCCAGGAAGATATCGTTCTCCATCTCGAAAGCAGGCGAGGGCAGGAATGATGCCGCAAGCAAGGTGTGCGGGCGGGCGGAATCAGCGACGCCGAAAGTGCGCGACGGAGTCGCGGACAGGCTGTAGTCCAGCTGCCCGCCCGCCAGGATGCTCGCAGCGTCGATGAAGGACTTTTCATAGTCCTTTCCGTTCAATCTGGCTGATGAGATGTACAACGCCTCGGGATGGTCAGCCGTAATGGTGAAATCCTTTCCTCCGTCGATATGGATCGTCGCCTTGCGGAAGATGGGCGAACTCAGGCAGATCTCGTTCTGCCCCGGGCAGACATTGTAAAGGCCCAGGGCGCTGAGTACATACCATGCGGACATCTGGCCGCAGTCTTCGTTGCCGCAGAGCCCGTCCGGTTCCGGCGTGTAAAGGGTACCGAGTATCTGGCGTACACGCTCCTGGACTTTCCAGGGCTTGCCGGCATAGTTGTATAGGTAGGGGATATGGTGGCTCGGCTCGTTGCCGTGAGCGTACTGCCCGATGAGGCCGGTGATGTCGGCCTGGGTGCGTCCCGCAGTCTGCTCGGGAGCCGTAAAGAGGGCGTCAAGCTTGGCCGCATAGGCGTCTTCGCCGCCCAGCGCGGCAATATGTCCGTCCACGTCCTGCGGGACAAAGAAGCTGTA